>CAZVMJ010000001.1:0-13884 GCA_964628005.1 uncultured Candidatus Saccharibacteria bacterium
TCAAAGCAATATCCCGATTAATCTGCGCCCGGGCATGGAGATCGCGCAGATCACCTTTTCAAAGCTCACCTCGCCGCCGTCGCAGAACTATAAGAAAACCGGCCGCTTTGCCAAGAACAATTGGAAACACTTCGTTCCCGCAAAATCAGCCAAGAAAACGCAGCTTAAGAAAACAGTAAAGAAATAATATGCAGTCGCGCCACCCGGAGTTTCAGTACCTCGATCTGTGCCGCGACATTCTTGAAAACGGCGCCGATAAGACGCTGTTTTTCAATAAGGTCGTACTCGATGAATACGCAGCAAAGGGAGAGGAGCCGCCGTTCATTCGATCGGTCTTTGGGCGCCAGATTCGCTTTGATATGGCAGATGGCTTTCCCCTCCTCACCACAAAGCGTACCTTTTGGCGCGGCATCACCACAGAACTCCTGTGGTTCCTCTCAGGCAGCTCCAACATCAAACCTCTGATCGATCAGAATAATCACATTTGGGACGAGTGGGCCTGGAAGCATTTACAGATGTGGGGCACCGAAGCGGAAAAGTCGGCATACAAGACCCAGGACGAATTTATCAAGGCACTCCAAACGCTTCCCGAAGATGATGCATTCGTCGAAAAGTGGGGCAACCTCATTACAATCTACGGTCGCATGTGGCGCCGATGGCCGGCAAAGGATGGCCGCGAAATAGATCAGCTCGGCTGGGTTATTGAAGGTCTCAAGACGAAGCCTGATCGAAAATCGTATGTAGTAAGCGCATGGAACCCGGACTTCATTTACGACATGGCTTCAGAAGGCCAGAAATCGCACGTGCCGCCGTTTTGCCACACCATGTTCCAGTTCCAGGTAGCAAATGGAAAGCTCAATCTCGGCCTCTACCAGCGCTCCGCTGATCTCTTCTTGGGCGTACCGTTTAATATCGCAAGCTATGCATTGCTGCTGCACATGGTTGCCCAGGCTACCGGAATTCCGGCGGGAGAATTCGTACACAGCTTCGGCGACGTGCACATTTATTCGAACCACTTCGATCAGGTGAAGGAACAGCTTGAGCGCGCACCATATCCCTTCCCCACACTCAAGCTCAATCCCGCGATCACCGATATCGATTCGTTTACACTCGCCGACATTTCGCTCGAGAACTACCAATCGCACCCGTCACTCCGGGGCGAGATTGCAAACATTGGTGGCTTTGAAGAGAAGAAGAAAGCAGGCGTATGATCTAGCGCACGCACATACCGTTATTCACTCATTCACTCGCTATGAAAAAAGACTACCCGCGCATCAAAAAAACCGATGCGAATCTCTATAAAACAATCATGCAGGAGGGCGTACGTCAGGCGGAAGGCCTGGAGCTCATTCCTTCAGAAAACTACACGTCAGCTGCTGTTATGGAAGCGATGGGCTCATGGCTCACCAACAAATATTCAGAAGGATATGCCGGCAAACGGTACTACAACGGCAACGAGCACATTGATGTTATTGAGCGCACAGCGATTGATCGCGCGAAGAAACTCTTTGGTGTTGCAGCGGTAAACGTGCAGCCCTACTCCGGATCTCCTGCAAACCTCGCCGTCTACTTGGCCACATGCAAGCCGGGAGATGCCGTGCTCGGACTCAATCTACCGGACGGCGGCCACCTAACACACGGCTGGAAGGTTTCAGCAACCGGAATCTTCTACAAGACACTCCTTTACCACGTAAAAGAGGATGGGCGTATTGATATGGACGAGGTGCGCGCTCTCGCCCGAGAACACAAGCCAAAGCTCATTTGGGCAGGCGCAACAGCATATGAATACCAGTACGACTACGCCGCATTCGCAGAAATCGCCGATGAAGTTGGTGCATATCTTGCCGTCGATATCGCACACATCGCAGGTCTTGTGGTCGCCGGAGCGCATCCCAACCCGGTACCGCACGCACACATCGTGACATCCACCACTCACAAGACACTGCGCGGACCGCGCGGCGGCATGATCATGACCACAAAGAAAGGCCTCGCCAAAGACCCGGAGCTCGCCACCAAGATTGATAAGGGCGTGTTCCCTGGCCTCCAGGGCGGCCCGCACGACCACCAGACGGCGGCAATTGCCATTGCACTCAAAGAGGCGGCAACCCCCGCATTCCGCACGTACGGCAAGCAGATCGTAAAGAACGCAAAAGCGCTTGCAAAAGCACTCAAAGAAAATGGCGTAACGGTCGTTTCCGGCGGCACCGAGAATCATCTGTTGCGTATTGATGTCACCCCCATTTACGGGCCAGGCGGCGGTGTTTTTGGTTCGGATGCGCTTGAAGCAGCCGGCATGACAGCAAACAAAAACACGATTCCCAGCGATCCTGGCACGCCGTTCTATCCGAGCGGTATCCGTATCGGGACACCGGCGCTCACGACGCGCGGCATGAAGGAGGCTGAAATGAAAAAGGTGGGCGTATGGATTGCTCGCGCACTCTTTGCAGTGAAAGACTGCGCACTCCCGGAAACCGGACGCCCTGAATACATCGCGGCTTTTCACAAGAAGCTGGCGAAGAACAAAGAGCTCAAAGCCATTAAGGCAGAGATCGCAAAGTTCACGAAGAAATACCCCCTTCCGCACGCAAAATAGGAGGCACGACCGCGCCTCGAATTGACATGAAGCCCGGCTGTACCCAGCCGGGCTTCGCGGTATACTTGCCCAACAACACCATGCTTACCCTTGCCCTGCTCCCCTTTATTCAGTACGTCGGGTACCCCGGCATTTTTCTCATTATCTTTGCGGAAAGCGGCACTATCGTTGGCTTCTGGCTCCCTGGCGCGTCACTGCTTTTTACCGCCGGATTACTCGCGGCACAGGGCGTTTTCAATCCATACATCTTGATTCCTACCGTAACCGCTGCCGCGATCCTCGGTGACAATGCCGGGTATTGGTTTGGCAATAAAGTAGGAATCAAACTCTTCACGCGACCTGATTCCCGATTTTTCCATCAGGAACACCTTCGTATGGCGCAGCACTTCTACGAGAAGCATGGCGCGAAAGCAATCATCATGGCTCGCTTTGTGCCGATCGTTCGTACCTTCGCCCCGATAGTCGCCGGCATTGCCAGCATGAACTACAAAGTGTTTATGATTTGCAATCTGGTGGGTGCTGTTTTGTGGGCAACAGGAGTCACGTCTGCCGGATATTTTCTCGGAAACCGCTTTCCGGTAATTCAGGAATATATTGAAGTCGTTATTCTCGGCATTATCTTCC
Source organism: uncultured Candidatus Saccharibacteria bacterium (assembly GCA_964628005.1). Lineage (GTDB taxonomy): Bacteria > Patescibacteriota > Minisyncoccia > Phycocordibacterales > UBA2100 > UBA10103. The sequence goes on from CAZVMJ010000001.1 coordinate 3,218, forward strand.
TCACGCTCACGCCGCTGATATGGGAGACGTACAAAGCATGGCGCAATGGTGATTTCAACGCCGCCCCCGAAAACAAGCCGCAGGCTTAGCCTCGCTTCTGTTTCAAGAGCTCAACACCCCCGTGCAATCCGCCGACATCACCGAGTGATGAGTGCACAATATCGGGTACGATTGCCATTTTTTTCATGATCGCGTGTACGTGTTTTTCAACACTGGCAACCGGAATGCCGATTTCGTTAAACATAGAACCGCCGAGGACCACGGTGCTCGGAGACCAGTGAAGGATTGTATTGTGCACGCCGAAGGCAAGAATCTCGGCAAGTTCTTCCCACACCTCATGCTCCTTGCCCAACTCTTTCGGCTTCATGCCAAACGCTTTTGAAACCGCCGTACCAGAAACCATATCTTCGAGCGTCAAACGCGGTTCTTCCACCATCAAATATTGTCCTCCAATTTCAAAGCCGATATTCGAGCGATCAATGCGACCGTCAACAATGCGCACGCCATTTACGCCGGTAGAAACCGTAATATAGACAACTATCGGCGCACTGCCGCCGGCACCCACAAGCGCTTCGCCAAGACCAACCATCGCAACGTCATTTTCGAGATATACCGGTGCGCCGAGCGAATTCTGAATATCATCGGCAAGCGGTCGTCCGTCCCAGCGCAGATGCGGTGTTTTGAAAATCGATCGCTTGTCAGGAGAAAGCGGGCCGGCAATACCGATCGCGACACCTTCAACGTGCGCACCGGCTCCAGCCACCTCTCCCACCGTTGTACGAAACAACTCAACACCATCGGTGTACTCCTGCGGCGTATCAACAATGACCGGCGCATCAAAATGCGTCAGATCATCTGACTTCGCGATACGCATCTTTGTACCTCCAATATCAGCGACGATGTACATGATGATTATTCCACGACCGGCAGTCCGCCGAAGTCAGTAGCTCGCACTTCTGCATAGAGCGGATTCTTTACGAGGGCCGGCGCGCCATCGCGCTCGACGACGTAGTATGCAAACCCGCGCATTTTTTGTACCTGGGAATAGTCGGCGTGGCCGGGCATTGATGCGTTATCACCCGAGCCTTCCACGGGAGAGTCGTCGGTGGTTACAAACCACTCGCTTCCCGTGTTTACCGCGAGGTGTCCGACATGCGGCGGCATGTATACAGAATCTCCCGCCTTCACTTTGATTGCCTTAAAAAATTCGAGACGCTCAGGAATGAACACACCGTTCTCCTCCACCATCTTCTGCTGCAAGATCACGCCGTCTCCCTGAATCACCCAGTATGTTTCATCAAGCTCCCCAATATGATAGTGGCCGTACGTTTTAATATACTCCCCGCCGACCGTGCCCGGCGTCCAGACGGTTACATTCTTTTTGTGCTTGCCACCGCGAATCATGTAGTAATGAATCGTTGGCCCCGCCGCGTTTGGGTCCATCAGTACTTCCTGCATCTTTTCGTGCGTTCGTGCCGCGTATGGTTCGAATGTCATGGGGCAATTGTACCAGTGCTATAGCCCCAGCTCCTTCGACTTAGCCACATATTGCAGAACCGCCGAGACGTAGCTGGCATGCGCCCAGGTAAGCGGAGTGGCTCCAATTTGCATACCAGTGTCAGGATGCATCTGCTCCGACAGCACGCCGCTCGGCTGCGCATGACGCACCACCCATGAAAAGATATCGCGCACGCGAGCAAGATCCTGTGCTGATTTCGCCTTCGCGATAAGATATTCCCCGTAGAAGAGCGTCGTAATAACCCACGGGTTACCCGGAGCAGTATTCACAACACGGTAGTAGTCGTCATCATCAAATCGCGCTATACCACCCGATGGAATACCCTGCGAAAGAACACGTACTGAAGTTTCAAACGCTTTTTCCAGCCGCGGATCATCCACCGGCAACACGCCGAAGCTAAACACACCGTATGCGCTCGAAATGTCTACGGTGCGGTCGTAGATCACACCCTCAGGCGTGCGAACCATCATATTTACAAAGATCCCCTTCTTGTCGTCCCAAAGATGCTTCAATATCGCCACACGAATCTCTTCTGCTGCAGCATCAAATTTTTCGGCGTTTGCATCCCTGCCGAGCGTGCGTGAAAGCTCCGCAGCCGCCTTTAATCCGCCGAAAACACTCGAAGATGTATACGTGGATATACCGCGTTTACGCTCCCAGAGATCGTACGATGCATCAGGCAAGCCGGTTTCTTTGTCGCGGTATGTCACGAGGAAGTTCGCCGCCCGCTCAATGAGTGGCGTGTAAAGCTCTTCAAGGAATTCGAGATCACGGCTCTGTATGTAGTGTTCGTAGAACGCCCAAATGACGAGCGCTGTTTCATCCTCCTGAATAGGCAGCTGCGGCTGGCCATCTTTAAGCCATGGGTGCCACGATGAGCCAAGCGAGTGATCCGGCAGATACTTATGCATCATGTACCCGTCCTGGTTGATCACTGATTTACAAAAATCGAAAAAGCGGCGGGATACATGGGTATCGCCCGCCATATCGAGCGCATGTGCCACGTATGCAGAATCGCGCGGCCAGACGTAGCAGTACGTATCAAGGCCGTACTGGAACATGTCGGAATCGGTCGAGGCTATGATGCCGCCGTCGACGTCTACGTGGGCGCGCATGTACATGAGCGATCGCTTAAATAGCGTCACATGATCCGGGGAAAGATCACGAAAATCCCACTTGTACGCATTCACCCATGCGTACCAGAAGTTGGTTGCCTCCTTTATAAGATGTTCGGGCGTCTTTTTCGTAATCGTGTCCTGTAGCTGATGTGCGTCGTGCATCGATTGCGCCGCTGCAAGCGTGTAATACACAGTGCGCGACTGCCCCGGCGCATACGAGGCATAGAGGCCAATGACGGAATCTGCGGGTCCATGCTCGATCGGATTTTTGGTCAGCACACCATCATCAGCGTCGCGATGCGAGCCCTCCTTGCCTTGGAAGTGCGCACGGCCGCACGTGTAGTCCTCAAACTGCTCCCCATCAAGCGATGCGGAAATAATAAAGACACGATGCCCTTTGTAATGAATGATGGAGTGACGCTTCGGATCAAAGTACGCGGTATCTGAACCGTGCGATTTATAGATTTCGAACTGGTGGCCAAAAAAGATTTTGATCACGCGATTCTGATCACCTTTATTGACGACGGTAACGCGGCGCACAAACACCGGCAGATCGTTGTGTACGATTTCTTTAAAGGTAAGTTCAACACGCAAATCCGGGTGCCAGGCGGTGGTGTGCGCAGCAAGCGCATCAGTGTCACTTCCCACTCGAATTTGCCAGCGATTATCCTCGCCAAACCATGCCATCACACCATCAACCCAAATTCCGGTGCGGTGCACATAGTGGCCGCGCACATGGTCTTCAAGACCGACATGCGGGTAGTAGATATCGCGAATGAGTGCATTCTCATCCTGCGCAATGCAGAGCTCTCCGTTCGATAAGACAATTGAGCGTGACATACCCTATTCGTGCAGCGCGCTCATCGGGAGCGCTCGGAGATCATTTCTGCGCCTTCTGCACACGAAGACGAAGATCAGAGAGTGCGTTCATGTACGCAATATATGCGTCGTACGGTGATTCATACGGCGAGAAGTATGCATGCACGTCGCCGTCGGCGGACCACTTGGTGCACATGTAATAGAAGTGGTCGGACGTTTGGAGCTTGCGCCAATCTTCAAGCAAGCGCCCGTCATTGGCGAGCATCACCTCATTCTCAAGAGAGTACACCGCATCAATTGCAGCGCGTTGCATCGGGTTCCCCACCCATGCCGTAAGATCACGATCGGTGTCTGCCCAGGTAACAATGTGTGGCATATCCACCTCGTCGCGCGGCTCATAGCGCATGATGACCTGCGACGGCGTGTGGAACCCAAGGTGCGGATTCTTGTACACCTCTTGCGGAAGCTTATCGAGGAACGAAAAAATACCGGAGTCTTCCCACTGGTGCTCACCGAAGGTCTCGTAGTCCATGAACAAATTGATGGTTTCGCCATCAGCAGCAGACAGCCACTGACCAAACTTTTCAGCCGTGAGCGGCCACTCCGTCCATTCTCGTGACGAGAAGCGGAACGCAACGTCGTCCGAAAGACGATAATTCTTCATAAGGAGTCGCGTGTTCTGTGAACCCTTCGGTGTGTACACGTAGTTTGGTGATCGCCAGCCGAGAATCGGATCCCAGCCTTCAGAAATCACGCCAAGGTATCCATTGCGATCTGCCCACTCGGCAAGATCATTGCGGTATGAGAGCTCGGTATTACGGAACACGCGCGGTCGCACGCCAAAGATTCGCCGAATGATGTCGCGGTGCTTGGTAACCTGTCGTTCAAATTCAGCAGGCGAATAGAAGAATGCGAGGCTGTGGTAGTAGGTCTCACCCAACACCTCAGCACGGCCCGTCTCGACAACTTTCTTAAAGAGATCGAGTGCTTCCGGGGCGTATCGCTCTAGCTGCTCAAGCGCGATGCCTGAAAACGAAAAGCTTACATGGAATTCCGGATGACGATTCATCAAATCCAGCAAAAGCCGTGTAGCCGGAATGTAGGATTTGCTTGCAACTTTCTCAACGATTCTTCGGTTGTTGAGACTGGTTTCAGAACGATCGTTAAAATATTCAGGATCGTTACCGATATCGAACACGCGGTACTTTTTTACGCGGTACGGCTGGTGTACTTGAAAGTAGAAACAGACCGATTTCATGTGTGCCTATTGTACCCTGTAAAAAACGGCGCAACCGCGCCGAGTGAGTGCACAACGTGGATTTCTTTTTAGTGCACAAGCTCGCGCACGATGCCATCCACCTTCTTGGCAGCGTCTGCCCAGGTGATGTTGTCGGCCTCCTGGCGGGCGTACTCCGCGAGCGTCTCCTTCAAGCCCGGGTAACCCACGAGTGAGAGAATTTTGTTTGCCATCTCATCTACATCCCAGAAATCGATCTTGAGCGCGTGCTGCACAATCTCCGAAACACCCGATTGCTTCGAAATAAGAACGGGCGTACCGAGCTTCATTGCTTCAAGCGGAGTGATGCCAAACGGCTCTGAAATAGATGGCATTACGAACAGGTCCGACGAAGTGTACATTTCATGGCGATCACCGCCGCTGAGGAAGCCGGTGAAGAGCACGTTTTGTGAAATGCCGAGATCTGCTGCGAGCTTCATCATGCTCTCTTCCATATCACCCGAGCCCGAGACCACAAACATCACCTTCGGATTACGCTCAAGCACGCGCGCTGCGGCGCGAATAAAGTAATCAGGCCCTTTCTGAATCGTAATGCGGCCGAGGAAGAGCACGATCTTGTACCCTGCCGTCTTAAGGCCGCGCATGCGCTTCCATCCGGCGCCTGCCGGTGCTGTGGAATCATCGATACCGTTGTGGACCACACGGATTTTCTCTGCGGGAATGCCATACTCACGCACGATGATTTGCTTTGTCAGCTCGGAAACGGCAATGACACGGTCGGCTTCCTCCATGCCCCACTTCTCAACGGCGTAGACATGCGGGTTTACATTCGGACCGGCGCAGCGATCAAACTCCGTTGCATGCACATGCACAATGAGTGGCTTACCGGTTGCGTGCTTTGCTTCCACGCCCGCACCAAACGAAAGCCAGTCGTGCGCATAGATAATGTCGAAATCCTCTTCTCGCGCGATTGATGCACCCATTGCTTTGTACCGCTCCACTTCCTGGAAGAGGTCTTTGCCGTAAATCGTGCCACTTGGCACAGAGTGTTCGCGAAGATACGATTTCGCGGTCATGTAGGGTTCAAGCACGGAATCGATCGTCCGGAACTTCACATCAGGGTTCTCCGCAAAGATCATGCGGGCATGTGGTGATGTAACAGAGAGACGGCGCGGCATCACGAATGTAACCTTGAATCCACGCTCGTAGAGCGATCGCGTGAGGCCTTGGCAGGCGACGCCCAAACCGCCGCTATTGAACGGCGGAAACTCCCATCCAAACATCAGGATTTTGGGCTTCGTCATGCGTCTGAAGAACGCATTAATTGTAGCACTGTAAAGTCGGGTTTCCGTCAAGGTACGGGTGCATAAATCGGCTCCACCGCTGAGGCTTTTCAACACCCCTACCGCGGGCATGGTACGCTCCCCTCATGCAATGCCCGAAGGCAGTACTGTTTGATCTCGACGAAACACTCGCGCCCAGTTTCCAGCCCATTGCGCAATCCATGGCAGACCGCCTAAGCAATCTGGCGACCCGTGTACCGATTGCCATTATGAGCGGCGCAGGATTCGACCGCATCGTAGCGGATGTAGTCGGTCGCATGACCGCCGCCGGTACCCGTCTCATGATCTTCCCGAACAGCACCTCGCAGTGCTATCTCTATAGAGACAACGCGTGGCAGCCGATATACAGCCACTTACTCAACGAAGAGGAACGCACCCACATTAAGGAAACCCTTCGCCGTGCACTCGCGGAACACCCCGATCTCATTGGCACCGAAGCACATGGCGAGCAGATTATTGACCGAGAATCACAGATCGCCTTCACTGCCGTGGGGGTCAATGCGCCACCGGAAGTAAAAGCATCGTGGGACCCGACTGGAGAGCGGCGTCAGCGCATAGCCCGCGATTTACTTGCCGAGCTATCAGGCTTCGACATTCTCATTGGCGGCGCATCAACGATCGATTTCACCAAAAAGGCCATGAATAAGGCGCATGGCGTGCACTGGCTTGCCGAGTATTTAAACGTAAACCCGGAATCGATGCTCTTTGTGGGAGACGCGCTCTATCCCGGAGGCAATGATGAGGTGGTTATTCCGACCGGTATTCAAACACACACCGTGACAGGGCCGGCAGATACCGAACGCCTCATTGATGAACTACTCCTCGCCTGCCCTGTCGTGTAGACAAAAGAAGAACGCGGCCGAATGGCCGCGTTTTCAGTGTTCCGCTCACTTGCGCGGAACGGTGGTAAAGAGCCGGCGCCGAAGCGCATCGTCCTTAAGTGAGTGCCGAATCATCAACGCAAAGCTCAGGATGATCACGAGCACCACGATGATTCCCAGCACACCGGCACGCGCGTAAATGTACGCGCCGGCATTTCTGAATCCCGCAATGTAGAGACCCGGGAGAATCAGGAGCACAAAAGCGGCGAGCGAAACAGCGACGTCCCACACAATGCGCAGCGCGCGGCTGCGAAATACGACGCGCATACCCTGGTCCATGGTTGTATCCGGACGCTTAGGCTGCGGGTCGCGGCCCGTCGGGGTTCCGACGAGGCGGTGCGGCGACAGGCGGGACGATAGCTGACGGAGGTACGAATTCCCGACGCTTGCGATGCGGATCGAGCAATCGTCCGAAAACGATTGCCAGAATGCATGCCACGATAATCTCGGCGAGCACCAGATGCGCCGAGTAGATCGATGTGCCGACCCGCATGAGCCACCCCAACACGCCGGTGACCCACATGAGCGCAATCATGAACGATACTGAGAAAAGGCTCAGCACGCCCCAGATGATGACACCGAGCCAGTCGATTCGGTATCGCTTGTACACCACCGGCCGTAACGGTATCGGCGGAGCGGTCACTTCTTTCCGGGTGAGTATGTCTACGACTTTACCCATGCATCCTCCTTCCCTAGGCTGCTGTTATGACCTACCCACATCACACCACATTTCGGTTTTTTATGCCAGAAACCAAAACCCCGCCTTTTGGCGGGGTGTGGGGCTAGCGGGTTACTGTTATGGTCTGGGCTAACTCAGAGGCTGCGGTAGCGTTTGGAGCACTTATTGTGATCCGATTATTGGAATCACGAACAAGTGCGTAATCTGTATCGTAGGATCCACAAGAAGTGATTGACGCTCCCCCGTTTGCGGCAGTTGGATCTGAAGGCAACGATGGGATATATGTCGGGACCAACAATGCGCAAATATCAGCATTACCTGAGCCGCTGGCAATCTCATAGGTAGTTGAAGCTGTGAGTGAGCTGATTTGCGTGGGAAGAACACCCTTATTGTCCGCGAGGTACTGGCCAACACCATTCAAAATGGTATTCACATTGCTCGTGCGCTGAGAATTGCGAGCCTGTGCAAACTGACGCGCCGGGTTAATTGCGATAAGCACAATTGCGGCAAGAATCGCGATCAATCCAATAACAACAAGGATTTCGATCAGGGTAAAACCTCGTGACTTTGTACGAGTAGACATCATGAAAATGTATTTTCTAATACTTGATTAAGTTCTCAAATGAGAAGCATCGCATTTATAGCACTCTCCCCCTCTTGCCGACAATCCTAGGGCAGTGTACAAACCGAGCCCGTGTATGGCGCAATCTCACGCCACGATGAAACCGTAAACGCGCTTGCTCCCAACGTTCCCCGAAATTCAACGGCCGAGTATGCACCCTTGTATACCGCTCGCGTACGGATGGTATACGTGCCTGCAGTTTGCGAAACGGAACATATGCGACAGGTACGTGTAGCACCCGCTACGCCACACGTATCCGATACGCCTACGCATTCGCCCCCGAAAGGCGGCGTGTACGCACTGTTTTGTGCCGCCTTGAGCATCGCCGTGTTAGCACACGCTTCGGCAAGCGCAAGACTCAATCGCTTTTGTTCACTCTCGAGCACACTAAAGCGCGAAAAGAATACGCTGATACCCAGTGTAAAAATCATCACCAGCACCATTGCCGACATAATCATGACGGACATTAATGCTATATATCCTCCTTCATTCGTTTTCATTTTCGCAGGTATTTCGTAGTAGATGCCGAAACTGTAACAGTGGTGCCCTGCGGTGATTTCGCGCTCAAAGTGAAATCGGCAGTAACACCATCGGGCGTTGTACTTGCACGCTGAAACGTCAGCGTATCGGCTGTAACGTTTGTGTTCGTGAGCGCCGAGCCGTTGAGCGTAATTACTCCGCTTGCCCGTGAAATCATGTAAGTCACGCCACTAAATGTGGTGAGCGTGAGCGTACCGCCCTGCGAGCCGGATGTTGGCACTGAAACACTCGCCGCTTCAGATAACAAGCGTTCAATCGTCATCATCGCGAACTGCTCCTCCTGCAATATCATGGCGCGTGTCTCCAATTTCGCACTCGAGGCAAACAGCGCGTATGCCGCCATCACAATACCGCCAATCATCACGGTAAAGATAGCGAGGTAGATCATCGTTTCTATGAGTGTGAATCCTCGTTGCATACTAGTTGCTGTAGAGAATACGAAGGGCATCGTTACCAGCACTTGCGACGTATACAAAATCATTACTGTAGCGAACACCGTTCTCGATCAGGTTGGGAAAATTGAAGTTTGTGTTTACCGGCGTCAGAGTCGCCGGATCTGATGCGTAGACCTTGAACTCATTATTTGCCTGGGATGTCGCAAGAAATGCGAGCCTACCGGATACAGCAACGCCACGCACATCCGCACCAATCTCACGCGATCCCAGGATCCCGATACCAGTAGAGGGCGACGCAACATTGAATACATACAATTCGGGACCCGATAGGGTTGAAAGTCGTCCAAAATAGAGACGATCTGCGATTACATACAGCGATGAGCCGTCTTGATTACCGGGAAGGTCCTGTGCTGCGTAGGCTATTTCCGTGATCGCGCTCGGTGTTGTCACATCAAGCACCGTCAGTTCGCGCGAGTCTAAATCCGCAGCCATGTAGGCATACAGGCGTGATACTCCTGCCACCGTCTTTCTCGTGATCACAAGACTCTCGACTGTACGATTTAACTCATAGCCTGTTCCGAGCTCAACGGGCGCAACGGGATTCGATACGTCAAAAACGTGGAATTCGGGACCTGCCGTTCGCTTAGTAATGACATATACCCGTTTGTCGAAATAGTAGACCCGGAACGCTTCAGGCTCGGAGCCGCTTACACCTGCAAGCGAGGCAGTGGCCGCAATTGTCGGACTATTACGATTCGTGACATCAATCACCATAAGCTGATTCGTCGCTGCGTCTTTCGCCGCGAATGCATACACCGACGCGCCGTATTTGGCGACGCGAATGTCGTTGAGCTGTGCGCCGGCATTGAATGCACCGGTTGATATAAAGAGGCCGCTCGATTGCCCTAATACCGCAGTCGTCGTATCGGCGATATAGAGAAACGGCGCTTTATCCGCAGACATGTATACGATCTTGTCCAAAACATCGAGACCCGTCGGTTTACCCGGATTGAAATTACTGGACGCAAACGTAATTGGCGGATTCCAGTTCTTGGTTGGCGGCGCACTGTCGCACGCGCCGCCAAGCGCGAGCATCTCTGCAATATTCGCAATTGAGGTGGTCGCAGCAATGCTCAATGCCCGGTTCTGCTCCCCAGTCCACGACACCGTTCCGACAACAGTTTGTGTGCACTGCGTTGCGTACGACGCAGGTAAGCTGACTGATTTCGTATAACAGATGCCACTCACACATTCAACCGCAGAACTCGTGGCGACCGAAGAGTAATCGACCCGAGCCTGCGCGGCGGCTTTTTCAATTAAATCCTGCGCCTTGTGCAACGCCTCCACATGCACCACCGCATCCGTTCCCATGGTCTGATCACCGCCAATAAAGATAACGACACCAGCCATGGTCATGGTCGCAATTGCCATCGCAATCAAGAGTTCAATGAGTGAGAATCCGCGGCTCATATTATTGCGTCCACCAAATCCGGCCATTTGTGTCTACCGTCGTC
>CAZVMJ010000001.1:13894-17118 GCA_964628005.1 uncultured Candidatus Saccharibacteria bacterium
GTGGATGTGTGTGAACCATCGGCATGCACAAAAACAGCCGATGTGGTGGTCGTGCCGCTCAAAGGAGCGAACACGATTTCGCTCGCACCAGTTCGCGCGACAGCGGCGTTTGCCTGAAATACGGAGTCGGCGCCCGCATCCCGCGTGGCATACGAAGCGCCCTGAAACAGCACGTACTGATCGCCCACTATCGCCACACCGTGCGGGCGACCATCACTACAGGTGCCGATGCATGTATTACTCACCGAAAGCGCCCGCGCTCGCTGTAGCACCGTTACAAACGTGTCGCGATCACCGCGAAACGTTGAGCCCCGAAACGAGTCCATGGAAAACCACAGCGCACACCCTGAAACCAATATAAAAATACCGATTACGATAATCACCTCGAGCATCGTGATGCCGCGCTGCATATCATCGTGGTGTGAGCGACTGCGTAATGGAATAAATCGGCGTAATGATCGAAACCGCGATGAATCCGACAACAACCCCCATCACGATCATAAGCACCGGTTCGAGCAGTGTTGTGAGCGTCTTTGTGAGCTCATCAATCTCTTCCTCAAACATGCCGGAGAGAAACTCAAACGTATGTGAAAGACTTCCGGTGGATTCGGCCACCGTTGCCATCTGACTGAGGAGTGGCGGAAACAAATCACCCCGCTGCTTGAATTGCGATGAGATGTTCTGACCCTGAATCAGGCGATCTCGAGCACGAAGCAACTCCCGTCTGTAGACAAGATTTCGCGTACTATCAGCCACAAGCTCGATCGATTCCACAATCCGGATATCACTCTTTAGAAGAAGAGCCATCGTGCGGCAAATGTTGGTGAGATTGTAGAGACGCGTCAGTTTCCCAAAAAGCGGAATTTTGAGAATCACAGCATCAACAAAGAAATGGAATGCTTTTACGTATCGCACCAAAAGCGTGAATGCAATTACCAAAAGTGCGAGTGCCATCAAAAGCAAAACGCCGTACTCACTCAGGAACGTACTGATCGACATGAGCATGCGCGTAGAAAGTGGAAGCTCAGCTCGCACGCTCGCAAAAATGGGAACAATTTTCGGGAATATATATACCGTCAGCATCACCGTGATACCAACTGTGGCAAAAACAATGACCGCCGGATACACGAGGGCACCGATCACCTTTCGGCGCAGTGTCTGCTTACGCTTTAACTCACCCGCTAAATATTCGAGATTGGCATGGAGCGTTCCGCTGCGCTCACCGATGCGAATGATGTTGATCCCGAATTCACCGAAGACACGCGGAAACTTATTGAGCCCATGCGAAAGCGTTTGACCACTCGAGACATCGATCACCAGAGATTGATATATGTATGCCGCCGATTTCGTTCTGCTCTCCTCTTTCATCATGTACAAACCCTCCATGATTGGCATGCCACTTCTCAGGATCATGCCGAGACGCTTTGTAAACAGAATCTGTTCCTGAATAGAAAATCGGAGCATTGCCGGACGCTGTTTTGGCTCCAGTGCGCGCGGCCGATCTTCCTTCTTTGGCGGAAAGAATGTCGGGAAGATGGCTGAGAGTCGGTCGCGGAAAGTCATATTATTCGTATCGCATACGCAGCACCTCTTCAATTGCCGTTACACCGGCTGCCGCCTTCACAAAGCCATCCACAATCATGGGCACCATACCGTGCGCGACTGCAAGATCGCGCAGATCGCTCGCCGACGCTTTGCGCAAAATCGCTTCGCGCACTGGCGGTGAAATTTCGAGTACTTCGTGAATACCCGCTCGACCATGAAAGCCGGTGCCGTTACACGAAGCGCATCCGCGGCCTTTGTAGAAGGATGTATGTTGCTCACGCAAATCACTCGGCATAATTTCTGCGAGCGAGCGCTCCTCCGCAGCCGTCAGCGTGTAGGACTCTTTACATGACGCACAAATTCGCCGCACCAATCTCTGCCCGATCGCTACGTTGACCGTTGATGCAATAAGATACGGCTCGACACGCATATCGAGCAAGCGCGGAAGGGTGGTGGGCGCGTCATTCGTGTGGAGCGTCGAGAGCACCAAGTGCCCGGTGAGCGCGGTATTTACGGCGATGCCCGCGGTTTCCACATCGCGCACCTCCCCCACCATGATGATGTTGGGGTCCTGTCGCAACAGACTGCGCAAACCGTTCGCGAAGGTGAGATTCGTGCGCTCATTCACCTGGATCTGATTGATACCCTGAATGGAATACTCAATAGGGTCTTCAATGGTCACAATAGAAACGCCCGGCTCATTCATCATTTTCACGAGTGTATAGAGCGTGGTCGTCTTTCCGGAGCCGGTAGGACCGGTTGCAAGAATCATGCCGTGCGGCTGACGCGCTGCGCGCAGCACCTTGTCACGATTCTGCGGAGTAAATCCGAGACTCTCCAACGTAAATTCTTCCGCCTGATCGGAGAGTAATCGCATCACCGCATTCTCTCCGTAATATGTGGGCACAATCGACACACGCACATCAACCCGAGATCCGGAGACAAGCGTTACTCGAAAGCGGCCGTCTTGCGCCGCTTGATGCTCATCCGTGCGAAGACCGCAGAGAATCTTGATTCGCGCGATAACCTCATGGTGCGCGTTCGCGGGAATAGTTTCAATTTCCTGCAACACGCCGTCGATACGGAAACGTATCTTTGTACCTTGCCCTTCCGGATCCAGATGAATATCAGACGATCGTACCGATGATGCATCCTCCACAAGCGCATCTACAAACCGTATTGCCGAAAATCCGGCACTGCTGCAGAGCTCAGCACGTACCCGAGAGCCGGACTGTACTGTCGATGAGGGCGGTACAGTCGAAGCAAGGGACATACGATGAATGTCACATACATTGCGCCCTCAGAGGAGAAAAATCAATGTAAAAAGCCTAGACAAAAGGCGCCGCGTGTAGCGGCGCCTTTTGTCTGTATCAGGCAATGCTAATTGCTCGTCGTAAAGAGCCCCTGCGAACTCGTCGCGACATTGTTTGCCGCATCCTTCGCTTCAAGTACGAAGTAGTACGTGGTACTTGCACTCAAGCCGGTGATTGAGAGCGTGCGTGTTGTTGAGAGCGTGGTAGTGGCAACCGAAAGCGCGCTACTGAGCACGAGCGGATTTGCGGTACCGTAATACACCTTACCGGTTGCGTTCTCCGTGGTCGTCCAGCCAATCAAGGCGGTCGTTGAAGCGGCAGTTACCGTCGTGCCGGAGATACCCGGCGCAATCATGTCGCTCACCG
>CAZVMJ010000002.1:0-1046 GCA_964628005.1 uncultured Candidatus Saccharibacteria bacterium
TCAAGAAGTACGTGTTCCGCAGGCCGAGCTCCGATGCGAGATTATTCATTCGCCAGAGAGTCGCTCCACCCTGCGGCGACTGTGGATACTTCAAATGGACCGACTGTTCGGCCGCGTCCGCTAGCATCTGAGCTCCCTCATTTGAAGAAGCAATGAGGGTGAAGTCGATCAGGTCCTGAAGCGACATCACCTGACCAGCGTGCAGTTGCTGTGCGTTACTGTTCCACCCGGTTGCATACGGAATGGTGATAAGACTCCCCTTTTCCATGGATTCGGTAACAACAATTGCGAGCGGCACCTTGGTGATGGACGCAAGCGGAAGTTGTGCATCCGCATTCTTCTCGTAGAGCGTCTCTCCGGTTGTGAGGTCTATTACAACAGCCGCCTTTCCCATGATTGCAACAGAATCAAACGGGTCGGCAAGCACGACCGATGCCGCCTGCGCCTCTGGCACCGGAGGCTGCATGGTATTGAAGTACTCAAACGCAAAAAATCCGGATGCAATGAAGATGAGTGAAAGCAAAAAAGCGCCAAGGCGCATGTTGGACTGGACGGCATACTGTACCGCTTCTTCACTCGGTACCTGAGTCGGTTCCTGATTCTGGGGCATGGATATTGTCGAACGGGCTTTTCTGCTGTGCCTCAAAAGCCGCTAATTCGCTCGTTATTTTACCATAATCTGGCAGGTTCGTCGCCTCGGTCACCCCCAGGTAGGCGATCAATTCGGACGTGGCGCGGTAGAGGTATTCGCGCGCATCATTGGGGTTTGGTATACGCTCTACAAGTCCACGCGCTGCAAGTGTACGAATTGTCGAGGACGTGTTTACGCCGCGAATGTAATCGATCTGCGCGCGTGTGGAAGGGCCCTTATACAGGATGATTGCGAGCACCTCGAGTCCTGCATCGCCAATTTCGCGTCCGATTTCCTTTTCAAACGCTTTCTCGATTGTTTCTGCAGCCGCTGGCGCGATAGTGAGCGCCGCCTCAGTATCAGTCCTTATGACCGCAATACCCGTCCCGGAGCGCTTCTCGGTGAGCGCAATGCG
>CAZVMJ010000002.1:1056-16225 GCA_964628005.1 uncultured Candidatus Saccharibacteria bacterium
GCAGTTCTTCATCCGTACAGCCGAGGAGTTGTGTCAATTTTTTGTATGTAATCGGTCCCCCTTCTGAAAAAAGAAGTGCTTCAATCTTGTCGGCACGCGTGAGTGTGGGCGTTTGTTCATCCATAAATACATTATATGCCGTAGCGCGGCGCGCCCGATACACCCTCGGATTCTATCGTAATATCCTCGAATAGTTTTTCCTGAGTAACGGAGGCAGATCCGCTACGCACCAACTCGAGCATTGCTAAAAAATATACAATGACTTCGTGACGATCCTTGGATTGCGTCAGCTCTGAGAATCGAGCCTTAAATGCGCTGTTGAGCCGCTTCTTGAGGCCGCTAATAACATCTTCGAGCGCGAGGACTGGTGCTACAGCCGCTTTCGCAAGCGCTTCCGGCTTTGGCAAGAGCGATATAAGTCTCAGAAAGACGGCGTGCATTGCGGGAATGCTCGCTTCTGCCGGATTAAAAACAGGAGGCCGGGCGGGGGCACGCTTGGCGAAGCGGTACGGAGCAGTACCCCACTGCTTACGCAGCGATCGTGCTGCTTTTCGTATGACTGCGTATCGCGCCAAGCGATGTTCGAGCTCATCGACGGATTCGCGCTCCTCCTCGGAAAGGGTCAGTGTAGGCAACAGCGATCGGGACTTGATCAGAAGCAGCGTGGATGCGACGAGTATGAATTGCGACGTTTCGGCAAGCGGCATTTCCGGAAGCTTCTCGACGTATGCTAGATACGAGTCCGTTACATCAGCGAGCGAGACTTCTGAAATGGAAAGTTTTCGGGCCTCTATGAGATCAAGGAGCGCTTCAAGCGGCCCCTGGAAAGATTGCGTATCGAGATGAAAGCGATCCGGTGCGCTTATTTCTAGCGACTGTTCGTGTGGGTCTTCCGGTTCCATGGCTTCACGACATTGTACACGCCCCATTCGCATCCGGTGAGGATTAAATTTCTACACCAATTCGGCGATGCACAAGCTCCATTTTGCGTCGCGCGAATTCTCGGGCTTTAATTTTCCCGCGCTTAAGCACCTTCTCGACATCCGCTTCCGTAATATCGCGTCGGCGCACACGCATATCGTGCGTTGCCTGAATGATCGCTTTTGCGAGCAACTCTTTTGCTTCGCGATAACCTACGGCACCACCGCGATATCTCTCTGCAAGCGCATCTGCGCCCGCGGGATCAAAGTAACGGAAGAGCTTAATAACGGTATCGTCGGTCGGAAGTGGCGAACCGAGTGGCTCCGAGCCCGTTTTTACGCTCATAACCGCCTGCTGAATCTCGGCATCGGTCGCGAAAAGCGGGATGGTGTTGCCGTAACTTTTGCTCATTTTTGCACCATCGGTCCCCGGCACTATACCGGTGTCCTCAAAGATTCGCTCTTTGACATCTTCGTTAAAGATACGGGTGCGACCCGGATAATTGATGTTGAATTTTGCAGCCATTTCGCGGGTGTATTCGATGTGCTGCCGCTGATCCTCACCCACCGGCACATCGGTTGCGTCATACAAAAGAATATCCGCAGCCATGAGTGTCGGGTACGTGAAGAGGCCCACATTCGTTTCCAAGCCACGCGCCTTCTTGTCTTTGAACGCATGCCCCAATTCGAGGAGCGACATATTGATCTGGCAGTTAAATATCCAGGAGAGCTCGGTGTGTTGCGGCACATCAGACTGCTTAAATATGATTGCCTTCTCAACATCAATACCGGCCGCCATATAGTCAGCAACAACTGAAATGATGTTTTTACGGAGCTCACGCGGATTCTTGAGCGTGGTCAATGCGTGGTAGTCCACGACCATAAGAAAGACGTGTTCAAAATCGTCGCTTTTTGAAAGCTCCACAAAGGGACGGAGTGCGCCGAGGTAGTTGCCGATATGGAGTATCCCGGAAGGCTGCAGTCCGGTGAGCAGTCGTCGTTTCATAGGCGTCAATATAGCAGAAAAACCGCCTACGCCTTCATAGCTGCCGACGGGAACTCAACTATGAATCGCGAGCCCTTCCCTTCCCCATCGGATTCCGCCCATACACGCCCACCCTGTGCCTCGATAAATGTTTTTGCCAAGTAGAGACCAACACCGGTTCCAAGTATGTTCACCTTCTTTGCATCTGCGCGCGAGAACTTCTTAAACAGGTGCTGTATTGTTTCGGGCGGAATACCGACGCCTGTATCGGAGATGATGGTGCGCACGAACGGTCCATGTCGCTCGACGCGCACAGAAATACCGCCCTGCTTTGTGTATTTCAATGCATTATCGACAAGGTTACCGATCACCTCCTTAATCTTTCCCTGATCTCCCACGATCGTGAACGGGTGCGAGCGGTCAATATCACGGGTCAGCGTGAGACCTTTCAGCTCCGCATGCGGAACGTACCCATCAACGATAGAAGACGCCGCTTCGCCCATATCAAAGGGAGACAGATCGTATGCAATCTGCCCCAGCTCCATTTTTGATTTACTCAGATATGTCGCAATGATGTTGAGAACGTCATGACCAGCGACCAAAATCTTTTGAGCAGCATCTTTTGTTTGCGGCCCTACCGGACCCGTTGTTCCGTCAACTATAAGTGATGCGAGTCCGCGCATCGCCGTAATCGGGTTACGAATTTCGTGCGAAGCGAACGTCATAAACTCTGACTTCTCCTCTGAGAGACGTTCGATCTGTTCTCGCTGTTCCACTTCCTTTGTTACAGAGCGTATCAGAAGCGCCCCAATAATTGATACGACCATGAGAAGCGTGCCATTAATGGCGAGCTCGGTGATTGATCCGGTGAGTACAACGCGGACAAAAAGAAAAACGAGCAACAGATACACGAGACCCTCTGCAACAATCGCACGTGGATTGAACAGGCTGAAACGAAAGATAGAGTACGTGATCACTACGGCAAAAAAACATGTAAACACCGGTCCGCTCCAGATGTATTGGAAGTTCTGATATATCGGCGACGGCAGTAATAGATTGAAGTACATACCAAACGCCCCGGCACTCAAGACGGTCACGTTGATGATCCAGAGCTGCAACCGGGCAACGCCCGTTGTTTTCGGGATTTTGAGAAACATACGAAGCGTTCCGCCCACAAAGAAGGTCACAAAAGAGAGCGCAAAAATCCAATACGCGATCGGCATGAGAAGCGCCTCTTTACCCCAACTGTGCGCAACGATGCCCGATATCAGCGTCCCGGGCAGAAGCAGATACAAAACCTCAATGGCAAGCACCGCGCCGATGAGATAGAGCCTGCTTCGCGATACCGATTCGTCTTCAGGAAAAAGCGTTGAAAATCGGTAGTAGAAAAAAGCGAGCAGCAGCGCAAACGCATACGAAAGCTTCATCAAATAGATCGAAAGTAAATCTGACGAAGACTGGCGATAGAGAAATATGACGAGCGCCCAGAGAGCAATAAAGGCGACAAAGAATGAAAAGATTCGATTGGCCGTGCTCGCCGAGTTACGGCGAAAAATGAAAACGGTCAGTCCTAAGTTCACCACCACAGTGATGAGAAGGAGAATATCGGGTATTTGAAAAAACATATAAAAGAAGAACCCGCACGGTGCAATTATAGCACCGTGCGGGCTTCATCCTTACGTACTTCGGCGAGTCTCAGACTCGCACCAGCGCAGCTCCATACTGCGCGCCGGCTCCGACGGTGCAGAAGACGCACAGGTCGCCTTCCGACAGGTCGCCAGACTTGCGATCCTCGTCCATCAGAACGAGAGTCGCTGCTGCGGCGATGTTGCCGTAGCGGTCGACATGCATTGCCACTTTCTCGATGGGAATGCCCTGACTGAGGACAAACTTCTCGAGGACCTTGCCGTTGACTTGGTGGAAGTAAAAACGATTGACGTCCTTCCACTCAAAGTGAAACTGCTTCCGCAGGCCTTCGAGGGCCGCGGTCGCATACTTGGCAAAGCCGACGGCAACGCCGCGACCGTCGATGATGTACAAGGGATCGGGGTGGTTGCCCCGCGGCTCGTAGTACATCAGCGGATTATCGGGATCGTTGGCGATGTATGACGCGATCATGCGCGAACCCGAGAGAATCCTCTCCGAGCGTCGCAGCACGGTCGCACCTGCACCATCACCAAAGATATACATAGGCAGCCACTGATTGCTGCCGACGTACGCTTCCCATGAGCCGTAGTAGCGGGACGGGCCGTTGCTCGCCACCACCACCATGTTGTCCATACCGTTGCCGGCGATCATCTTGCTCGCGATCACCATGGCATGGAGCGCTCCGCCGCAGCCCGCGTCCATCTCCTGGACGAGAACATCGTTGCGAAGCTTCAGACGCTTGTGCAGCTCGAGCACCGACTTCGAGAAGTGGTGTCGCGCATGCCCAAACTGCGTGCAGCTCACGAAGTAGATACCATCCACCTCGTGCGGCTTTAGCCCTGCGTTTGCGATAGCCTCGCGTGCAGCAGCCTCGGCCATGTCGAGCTCGTCAGCGTGCGCCACGGGCTTGCCGTGGTCGTCCAGACGCGTCATGAACCGACGCTCCAGAATGCCGAGCTTGTCGCGTGCCCAGTCGGGCCCGCGCTCGCCTTTGCCGATGAGCTTGGCGAGGTCGTCGTTGGAAATTACGGTGGTGGGCATGTGACTGCCCGTTCCCGCAATACCGATCGGACTAGTCATGGTACCCTCCTACCTTTCCTGGCGCGGGTTGGTTGAACTTCGAGAAGCATTCCATAACTCGCACCACGGCCAAGGCCGCAAGCGCGATCATGGTCTGCCCAATGGAAGTAGGCACGTGGTGGGTCATGGGTAGTACCCCTTTCTTTGACCTATCAAGGTTCGAGCCTGCCGACACTATAACACGACAGTACAAATCTACAAACTGTCAAGAACGGACTGTGGATACGGTACCCTGCACCTGGTGGCGTCTGTGTGAACCTCAACTTTTTACGAATCCAAACGCAACGAGCGCGAGGAGTAGCCAAAAAAGTCGATAGGATGCACCGAATGCAGCCGCAATAGCAGCATTGAACTGCCAGAGCGCCGTGAGCGGTGTAAGCTGCCACATCGAAAGCACCACAATGGCTGTCGCGGCACCCGTAATGAGCGCAAGTAGCGGACGGGAAGAATCATCAATAACGGTTGCCGTCGCTCGATGAACGATGAAAGCTGTAAGGATTGTGAGCGCCACAAAGATTCCTGCGGCCACAACAGGTGTCGTTGCAGACGAGACAAAGCCACCAACGACGAACGTGCCGGGCAGTGCCGCAAAAAGGACGGTCGAAATAATCAATGAAAGCGAGAGCGCAATTGCGCGAGAAGCCCCAGCACGCATGGTGTCCACGGTGATGATCGTGGCGAAAACCGCTGCGCCGACAATATCGATCGGAAGCGTGGTGAATATGCCTCGTATCGCTTCAGTATCCATGCGCGTCATTATACGCGCCCCCGGTGGCAACTAGAGCCCTTCAGCGCGAAGCTTGTCGATAAGATCGCGCGCCTCTTTGGAAAGCTTCTTCGGGAACTGAATGTCGACGCGCACGAGTAAGTCACCTCGGTTACTCTTCCCGTAGGGCACACCCTGACCCTTGATGCGTACAAGTTCGCCATGTACAACACCAGCAGGAATATCCACCGGTAAATCTCCCTCAACACCACGTACATGATACGTAGCGCCCACGAGCGCATCCGTGAGCTTTACCTGCAGCGTGCGAATGAGATTATTTCCTTCACGCGTAAACGCAGGATCCTGCTTCACGTGAAGTTTTACGTATAAATCGCCCGCTAAACCGCCTGCAGCGACTTCGCCGCGGCTTGGCATGCGAATCATTTCACCGTCTGAGACTCCGGCAGGAACAACGATATGAATCTCTTCCTGGCGCTTGGCGATTCCGGAACCCTGGCATTTCTCGCATGGCTTCTCCGGCATTTGACCCTTACCGTGACAGCGCGGGCAGATGCGCGACGAACTGAAAGAGCCGAGCAATGAATTGCGCGACTCTCGAATCTCACCTTTACCATTGCAGGCTGAGCAGGATGTAAGGCCTGTGCCTTTTTGCGCTCCCGAGCCAGTACACGTATCACATACGCCCATTTTTGAGATCAGTACACGGCGCTCGGTTCCAAAGATGGATTCATGGAATGAGAGTTCAATATCAATGGAAATATCGCGGCCTCGATTCTGTCGCATACCTGCACCACCGAAGAATACTCCGAAAATATCCCCAATATCAAACTCGACACCGCCCTGTCCACCAAAGCCCTGAAAGCCCTGGAAATTCGAGAAGTCGAATCCTTGGAACGGATTTCCCTGCTGCCCGCCGGCAAATGTTTTTCCGTACGTATCGTATTCAGCCCGGCGCTTCTTGTCAGAGAGCACGGCATACGCCTCGCTCGCCTCCTTGAATTTCGCCTCATCACCACCCTTCTTGTCTGGGTGGTACTTTTGCGCCAACTTACGAAACGCCGACTTTATTTCATCTTCGGACGCAGTCTTTGAAACACCGAGTATGTCGTAGTAATCCTTCATTTCTTTTAGGCGGCCTTTGTGTCCTCGCCATCAGGCTTCTTTTCCTCCGTGGAAGCTTTTTGCATTGCCTCACCAATCGCACTCATTGCCGTGCTTAAAGCCTCGGATGCCGATTTAATCACCGCGGTATCTGTACCATTGCGCGCCTCTTTCAGTGCATCGATTTTCTCTTGGACGTTCTTGCGTACGTCTTCACCAACTTTCTCGCCGTGCTCGCGCAGCGCTTTTTCGGCGGAATAGATCGTTTGGTCTGCTCCGTTCTGCGCCTCAATCAGTTCGCGTTTTGCAGCATCTGCAGCCGCATTCGCCTCTGCGTCGGCACGCATCTTCTCGATATCAGCGTCCGAGAGGCCGGAAGCTGCTTCGATGCGAATCGACTGTTCTTTGCCAGATGTTTTGTCTTTCGCCTTTACGGAGAGAATGCCGTTTGCATCAATATCGAACGTCACCTCAATCTGAGGCATGCCGCGCGGTGCCGGCGGAATGCCATCAAGATTGAATTTACCGAGAGACTTGTTGTCTGTTGCCATGGAGCGCTCTCCTTGCACAATATGAATCTCCACCGATGGTTGATTATCGGCCGCAGTTGAGAACACCTGAGAGCGCGATGTCGGAATCGTGGTATTTCGCTCAATGAGCTTGGTTGCAATACCGCCCATCGTTTCAATTCCGAGCGAAAGCGGAATGACGTCCAGAAGGAGAATGTCCTTCACATCGCCCTGAAGAATGCCACCCTGAATTGCCGCGCCGAGCGCGACGACTTCGTCAGGATTGACACCCATGTGCGGCTTCTTGCCGAAGAATTCTTCTACTGCTTTCTGCATTGCCGGCATGCGGGTCTGGCCACCCACGAGAACTACCTCGTTAATCTCGGACACCTTAAACGGCGACGCTTCCATGGCGCGCTTGGTGATCATAAGCGCACGATCGATGCACTCTTGTGAGAGTTCTTCAAGCTTTGCTCGAGACATTTTAATGAGGAGGTGCTGTGGGCCGGCATCTGTTGAAGTGATGAACGGAATATTGATCTCAGTTTCCATTGCAGTAGAGAGCTCGATCTTGGCCTTCTCTGCAGCCTCATCAAGTCGCTGTCGTGCGAGCGCGTCAGTGCGGACATCAACACCGGATTCTTTCTTAAACTCCTCTGCGATCCAGTTCATGATCTTCTGATCGATGTCCTTTCCGCCCAAGTGCGCGTCACCGTCTGTCGAGCGAACTTCGATCACATCATCTCCCACTTCAAGCACAGAGATATCAAATGTGCCGCCGCCGAAATCGAAGACCGCAATTTTTTCGTTCTTCTTCTTGTTGAATCCGTACGCAAGTGCTGCCGCCGTTGGCTCATTGATGATGCGCTTCACGTCAAGACCGGCGATCTTGCCTGCGTCACGCGTAGCCTGGCGCTGTGTATCGTTGAAGTATGCTGGGACGGTAATTACCGCCTCCGTAATCGTCTCACCGAGTCGGGCCTCCGCATCTGCCTTCAATTTCTGAAGAATCATTGCGGAAATTTCCTCCGGTCGATACCACGCATCACCCATCTGCACTTCGATACCCCCATTCGACGATTTGCGAATTTCAAACGGAACAGCACCCTTATCCTTTTGCACATTCGCCTCATCGAACGTGTGACCGATGAATCGCTTGATCTGATAAATGGTGTTCTTTGGATTCGTGACCGCCTGTCGCTTTGCGATCTGACCGACAATCTTCTCACCTGTCTTTGAGAGCGCAACAATGGACGGCGTTGTGCGACCACCCTCTGAGTTTTCAATAATTTTAGGCTCGCCCGACGAGACGACAGCGATAGCCGAATTCGTCGTTCCGAGATCGATACCAAGAATTTTTGCCATAGTCCTTTTTTATTTGAGCGATTAAGTGGAAAATATTATACGACGCTTTCTTATAATTTCAAATCTACGCTTTTATGATGACTTGTGCCGGTCGAAGAACGCGCTCGGATGTGCGGTAGCCAGAGCGAAGTACGCGCACAATGGAGCCGCTCTCACCCGGCGCGTCATCTACTTCCTGTACAGCCTCGTGGAGATATGGATTCGACATCTCGCCTACTTTTCCGAAGCGCTCAATGCCGTTTTTTGCAAGCATATCGAGCAACTGGTTTCGAATCCCTTCGACGCCACCGCGCCATACCGGATCAACCACTTCCCACGCAGGCGCGCTGTACGCCATATCGAAGCTATCAAGTGCAGGGATTAAATCCTCGATGAGCGACTCCTTCACCCGAGCAGCCATGCGAATCGCATCTTGCGAAAGCTCGCGTTTCAGGTTTACGGCGTCGGCCTTCTCGCGCTGCCACCCGGCAAGGTACTCGTCGCGCTTCTGTTGTGCCTCTTTTAGTTCTGCTCGTACTTTTTTTAATTTCGCCTGTGCGGCGCCAATGGTTCCAAGCTCATCCTCTGGCTCGAAATCCATCTCTTCAACGAGTTCCTCTTCGGGAGCTCGCGGTGTATCATCGTGCTCCTTCATAACGCGCGGAGTATATCAAAACGATTTTTTGTAAGCAAAATTTATACGAACGCCACCGACCACACGGCACGCGTATTCCAATTGGCCAAACGAAAAAGTCCCCCTTTCGGGAGACCTTTATCTTTATCGCTTTGACCACTGCGGAGCACGTCGTGCCGCAATGAGACCGAACTTCTTTCGCTCCTTTGCGCGCGGGTCGCGCTTGAGGAAGCCTTTAACCTTGAGATCCTTTCGCTGCTCGGGTACGAGCTCTACGATTGCTCGTGAGATGCCGTGTCGGATAGCGTCTGCCTGTGCCTTGTGACCGCCGCCTGAAACCTTTGCACTCACTGCGTACTGTGCGCCAAGCAGTGTAAGTGGCGAGAAGGCTGTCGTTACCATTTGCTTCAGCGGGAAGTAGTCTTCTGCTGATTTACCGTTGATCGTCATAGAAGATGACTTCGCTGGTGTGATGCGAACGCGTGCGCTTGCCGTCTTTCGTCGTCCGACCGCTTCTGTATATTCCTTGGTTGCCATACGAATTACGCGTTAACAGTAAGATTTTTCATGCGTGCGGTGTGCATCGTGTTGCGCGGAATCATGCGCGATACCGCGATGCGAACTGCCTCGCCCGGACCCTTGCGGGCGTTGAGGTTTGCGAGGGTTTCGCTCTTGAGGCCTCCCGGATAACCTGAGTAGTTCGTGTATACCTTCTGGCGGCGCTTCTTCTCCGGTGTGTAGAGCTTGCCGCAGTTGTTTACGACCACCTTAACATCCGAGCGGATGTTCGGTGTGTAATCTGCTGACGTCTTGCCCATCAGCGCCTTTGCAGCCTCGGAAGCAATGCGTCCGATTGTCTTTCCTGCTGCGTCAATTGTGTGAGTCTTAGTTGCCATACGATTTACTGAACAAATTCGATGCGTGCTGCATCAGTGACGCGCGTACCCACGCGGCCAAGACGGATAATGCGGGTATATCCACCAGCGCGCTTCGCATATCGCGGAGCAAGTGTGTCGTGGAGCTTTTTTGTTGCCGGCGCGGAGTTGAGGCGTGTCATAACATCGCGGCGGGACGCAACGGAGTTCTGCTTGCTTGTTGTCACCAGGCGTTCAACAAACGGTCGGACTTCCTTCGCCTTCGCGATCGTAGTGACAATACCCTCCTGGAGGATCAGCGAGCGTGCGAGAGATCGCAAAAGCGCAGTGCGCTGCCGCTTATCTCGGCCCAATGTTCGATTTTTAACGTGGTGTCGCATACAAGTAAATTAATTCGTTCGGAGCGTGAGACCGAGGTTGGAAAGCGCTCGCTTGATATCCTGAAGACCCTTCTGACCAAGACCCTCGATCGCAAGAAGATCGTCCTCTCGCTTTCGAACCAGTCCGCCAACAGTGCGAATAGAAGCGTTGTCGAGCGCCTGTTCAACGCGCTGCGGCATGCTCAGTTCGGAAATGCGTGTCTTAAGAACCTCAGCGTCCATCGGCGCCACCTTCTCAGGAAGACCCATGCGAACATCAGCAACTGGTGCCGGAGCCATCTCCTGAACCTCTTCCTCCTTAAAACCGACGACCGCCTTGAGCTGGTGGATCATCGTCGTGATTGATGTCTCGAGTGCTTCGCGAGGTGCAAGCGTTCCGTCCGTCTCGATAAGGATGCGAAGTCGGTTGAAATCAGTTCGGTCGCCAACGCGCATATTCTCTACTTCATAGTTAGCGCGGCGAATCGGGCTGAAGATCGCATCAAGTGCAATTGAGCCAATTTCCACACGCTCTTTCTGATGCTCTTCCTTCGGGATGTAGCCAAGACCGCGCTCTGCGCGAAGCTCGAGCTCAAATGAGCCCTTGCCGGTTACGTCAGCAATGTGCTGGTCAGGATTGAGGATCTCAACCTGTCCAGGAAGCTTGAGGTCTGCTGCAGTTACAGCCTTCGGACCCTTTACGGAAAGCGTGATGGTCTGTGGCTCGTCAGTTGTCAGCTTGAGACGAATCTTGCGGATGTTGAGGAGAATCGTAACAACGTCCTCCTTTACTCCTTCGATCGTTGAAAATTCATGCGCAACACCCGGAATCTTTACATGCGTGACAGCAGCTCCCGGAAGAGAGGAAAGGATGATGCGGCGAAGCGAGTTTCCAAGCGTGTAGCCGTACCCTGGGTAGAGCCCGTCAATTTCATAGGTGCCGCTGCGCTCGCTTTCGTTGACGACGCGAGGCTTTGAAGGCAGTGCGATGTGATAGTCCGACATAACGTTTTTGTAGCTCGAGTTAAAACTTGACTATTAATTAAAAATGGGTCGCAAAATTTCGGCGAATTATAGCACTATCGGCTATAGAATTCAAATACCGTCGCATAATCCAAGCCTGTCTCGACCGTCGTGTAGGCTGGCTCTCCCGATACATCCGCCTTCAGTAAGCTAACATCAACTGAAAGCCACTGCGGAATGGATCGCGCTGCGTCTGCGTTCTTGTCTGCAAGACCTGCAAAGAGCGGGCTCTTGCGGCTTCCCTCACGAACCGTAATTACGTCGCCCTTCTTGAGTGTGTGAGACGGAACGGTGGTTCGGCGTCCGTTAATCATGATGTGGCCGTGCGATACAGCCTGGCGTGCGGCGCGGCGCGTCGGCGCAAGCCCGGCGCGATACACGGCGCTGTCCACGCGCATTTCAAGCGACTTGTGGAGTGTTGTCGAAGGATCTTCTGTTCCCATTGCCTTTGCGGCGTAGTTGTACAGCTGCTTCTCGTTGAGGCCGTAGGTGTAACGAACACGCTGCTTCTCGAGCAACTGGCGTCCGTAGTCAGAGCCGCCGCGTCCGCGTGGCTTCTTCTTGTTTGCAGCAGAACGCTGCTCAGAAAGTGCAAACTTCTGGGTCTGCGTCTGGTCGAAAACACCCGCACCGAGGCGCTTCGCGATTTTGTACTTAGATCGAACAGGCAACATAAAGAATTTCGAAATTAATTAGATTCGACGAGGCTTCGGCGGTCGCGGACCGTTGTGCGGTACCGGCGTATCATCCGAAATGCGAGTAACGTCGATTCCCTTACCCGCAAAAGCGCGGAGCGCAGATTCACGACCAGATCCAACACCACGAATGATGACGTCTACCTCCTTCACACCGATGATGTTTGCTTTATCGCCAACGATTTCACCAACCTTTGCGGCAGCAAACGGTGTTCCCTTCTTTGCACCGGCAAAGCCGAGGCTACCGGATGAAGACCACGCGATTGCATTACCGTTCTTGTCAGCAAGCATAACCTTCGTGTTGTTGTAGGTTGCGTGAATGTGAAGCGTACCCTGCACGATGTTCTTTTTTGCAACACGAGCAAGCGCACGAGACTTGAGTCCCGCGTCAACGCTACCGCCTGATTTTCGAATGATTCGCTTTTTTCCCATAGTGATTGTTGATTTCGAGTCTTAGTGGAGAAGCTCAGGAAGCAGATATCTCGTGCCTCTGTGGAGCTTGATCCGGTATCCCGATCAGATCATGTCTTTTCGAGCTTACGTCGGCCTGATGTCATCGTAGTTCGCTTATTGCCACGAATCGTACGATTGTTTGTCTTTGTTCGCTGTCCGCGTGCCGGGAGCTTCTTCTGGTGGCGCGATCCGCGGTACGACTTGATGTCCTTCAGTCGGCGAATGTTCGCGCTGACCTGGCGGCGAAGCTCGCCTTCGACCGTGAACTTCTCGATTGCCTCGCGAAGTGCGGTTTCCTGGGCTGCCGAGAGATCTTTCGCGGTCATGCCGTGCTCGATTTTGAGGCTCGAGAGTGTTGCCTGCGCGCGTGCGCGTCCAACACCGTAGACCGCCGTGAGGCCGATCTCGAGTCGCTTGTCGTCCGGAATTGTGATGCCTGCGATACGCATGAAAATAATGTGAAGTTATCTAATTAGCCCTGGCGCTGCTTATGGCGCGGGTTGGTGCAAATCACCCACAAGCGACCGCGGCGCTTCACGTGCCGGCAGTGCATGCAGATTTTCTTAACAGATGCTTTGACTTTCATGTATTTGAATACCACCGTATTTCCCTACCTCCCAAGGAATCCTCAGGCGGGCGGGACAATTGTTATGGACTAGGAACGGCGGACGATCCGAGCCCTGCCGCCGTACGGATCGAGTTGCAATTGCACACGATCGCCGACGAGCACTTTTATTCTATGCAGACGCATTTTTCCGGCCAGGTACGAAAGTACCGTGTTACCGTTTTCGAGCTTTACGCGAAAGAGCGTATTTGGAAGGGCCTCTTCAACGATCCCTTCCGCTACTTCTGCTTCAGCCATATCTGCGGGACGAAGAATAGCAATTCCGGGTAAAAACGTCAAGCAATTGGGCCGAAATGGAAGGTCTGGCAAGCCGGATTGGCTACTGGACCGACGGATCGGCGACCTTCACCTTGATCGCCGTGGCATCGCTCGGGAAGGAATCTGACCAAAACGGCTCTATTCGGGCCGTAGCCGACTGAATGCCCGGGAATCCGGTCACTATGGGCTGGAAAGCCGACTGATCGCGTCCTGCGAGAGCCTGCGCCAGCTCAGAGGCATTCACATCCCAGATGATCATCGCCTGGCCGGTGAGCGTAAACTGAACCGGATCGACCCCCGGTGTAGACGATGCCATAGCCGGCAAACCGCCGAAATCCTTCATTCCCACAATTCGAATAGTGGCAGCATCTGCGTCTGCAGCCACTGTTCGCGCGACAGCCTTTGCGAGCTCAGGAGCCGCAATAACGGGAGCAACGACGGTTGCCTTCTCACTCACGCGTGCGCCGTCGTTCTCAGGCTTCGTAGGGAGTGACTCGAATGTGACCGATGCAATCTCGGGGAACGTCATAACATCCGCAGAATTTAGAGCGCCAACAGCCTCTCGGATCTTCTGCTCGAGACGGCCGCGAATTGCGGCTTGCGCACCGGCAAGATCGGCTTCCGAAACAGATGGACGTTCTCCGACAAATCCACCGGTAAATGCGACCGCAGTCTCTGCGTAAATCTTGGTGAAATCTGATCCGCCTGCGAGGCCGGGAACGGTAAGACGCCCCGGGGCAATGTTGTACTGCTCACCCACCTCTTCGGCGAGCACAGATACCTGCACCTGACCTGGCGTGGTTCCAGACTTACCCGGAATCACGATATCTGACTGGGCTCGAAAGATCTTGCCGTCAGCGCTTTCAAAGCGTGTATTTTTTACGAGGCGATACGGTGCAGTTGTGGAATCATTAAACACAGTGATCGTGCCGCTCGCCCTCTCCTCGGCGCGAGTCGTGCCTGTGCTTTTCACCGGCTCAGATTCTTCGAGTGTAATGGTTTGCGTGGTGTATGTGAGCGTACTTGCAGACCCCGCGCTATACGGATACGCAATAAATCGCGATGTCTCATCAAATACAACCGTTTGAGAGCGCGGGATAACAGATACCGACGTACCGCGAAGCGCCACCATCAGTAGCGCCACAACGGCAAGCACACCGACTGCAGCGAGGACCCAAAGAACGGCACGATACGATCGCTTCTGTCTTGGCGCAGGTGGCGTAAAGCGCGGCGCATCATGCATATCATCGCGAGCGCGACGCGCAGGCGCTGAAATATTGCGAATAGAACGTTCTGCGGGCGCCTCATCAAGCTCTGGCTCACGAATGGCAGATGTTCTGAGATCAATGGTGTCCGCGTCATCTGTCTCCGTAATTTCTTCTTCAACAACAGGCTCCGGGGCCTTTGCAGCAGGACGCACGTCAGGATCACGCTTAAGCGACGAGCGTCCACTCGCGCGCTTTCCCGGTTCCTGCGGAGGCAAAATATCTTGGAAATAATCCTTTGCCATTGAGTCAGAAGTATACCACGCAGGCTCACAAACTCACCTACGATCGTAATTCCATGTTGACAAGTCTTGCACCGAGCGCGATTGCGGCGTGGAGGCCATCATCCGAGGTCACGGCATCCTGAGTTTCGATTTCGTATGGGACCACGGTAAACGGAAGGGTTGTTGCTGTGAACTGCGTAAAGTCGAGACGAGAGAAAAACTGTTTCATCCAGTCGATGATGCCTGGCTCCGCAAACAACACCAGCGTATTCGCAAGGCGTCGGTCGGTCGCGAGATCGGCGAGCGCACCGCCAAAGATTTTTGCGAGCTCAGGTTCTGCGATCGCCATCGCTTTTTGAATTGCCTCACACGCTGCACCTTCACAGGCGTCCCGAGAGAGCATTCGAATCATGCCAAGGGTTTCTTCGGCCGGTCGTTTTGGGTC
>CAZVMJ010000003.1:0-6157 GCA_964628005.1 uncultured Candidatus Saccharibacteria bacterium
AGTGCGATTTGTGTTCGTAACGCTCGCCGTAAACGTAAACACTGCAACGCTGCCAAACCAACTTATGCTCACCTCGTCTGCTGCATTGCGCAATCTTGCGGGAAAATAGGGTATGCGACGCTTCACTGCCCGAATGAATATGCGCGGAGTCACCACCCTCCTGGTGCTTATGTATATGGCGCTCTTCGTTCTGATATTAAGTACGATTTCAGGATACGCACTTACGCAGTCGCGATATGGGCGCGCGCTCGCCGCCCGAGAACAGGCGCTCCATGTTGCAGAGGCCGGCCTTGAGTACTATCGATGGTTTCTTGCACACAATCCTTCAATTATGACAGCAGGAGTCGGACTCACCTCGCCGGTTACCTACACCGAAACCGATCCTGAAACCGGCGCGGTTGGGGATGCGACCGTAACTGCCACGGCGGTGAAACAGTGCGGCGCCGTGCAGTGGATTGATCTTGAATCGAAGGGGGTCGCATATGCCGATCGTCTCTTCCCTCGAACCATCGCGACGCGGTACATGCGCCCATCGGTGGCGGAGTACTCGTATGTGGTAAATACCAATGTGTGGGCGGGTTCTGATCGCACCATTCGCGGTCCGTATCACTCCAATGGCGGAGTTCGCATGGACGGCGGCAGCAATTCCACGGTATCCAGCTCAGTATCGTCGTGGACCTGTGACGCGAGCTATGGCTGCAATCCGACGCAAAACAACGCACCGGGTGTCGTGGGCAATGGCAGCAATCCGGAGCTGTGGAAGTTTCCGTCGCCGACAATCGACTTCGCCTTGATTGCCGTAAATTTTAATGATCTTAAAACGAAGGCGCAAACGCAGGGCGGCGTGTATTACGGTCCGGCTGCCGGCTCTCAGAGTGAGCGCGGGTATCGTGTTGTCTTTAATGCAAGCGGAACGTTTACGCTCTACCGGGTAACCTCGACCGATGGATACACCAGTCAGTCGAGTCAATATGGTGTAACAACCGAGAATAGCGTGATTACGGCGCAGACGCTCGTAGGAACCTACCCGATACCGAGTGATTGTTCGCTCATGTTCTTCGAGGATCGTGTGTGGGTGGAGGGAACGGTAAACGCAAAAGTAACGCTCGTAGCAGCGACGCCGGGTAGCGCAACAACGCCGGATGCGTACCTCAATAACAATATCTATTACAACGCCTATGACGGCACCGATGGTCTTACGGTGATTGCGGAGCGAAATGTGCTTATTCCGTTGGTGGTGCCGGACATGATGGAAATCCACGGTATTTTTATTGCGCAATCGGGGCACTATGGACGTGACTACTTTTCGATCAACGATACGCCAACGAGTCTTGATCCGTATGTCTCGCAAACCCGGCTAACCACGATCGGTACGGTGGTTTCAAACGGACGAACGGGTACGTCATGGATTTGCGGCGGTATCTTTTGTTCCGGATTCCAGACGCGATACGACTATTACGATCAGCTTGTGGCATTTTCGCCGCCACCGTTCACTCCCGTGGCGTCGACCGACTATGAATTTGCGCTCTGGAATGAGAAAGAACGCTAATACGTGCGTGATACAATCGCGGGATGAAATCCATCCTGGTGGCGAACTGGAAAATGAACCCCGCCTCGTTCCGCGAGGCTAAGGCTTTACTTGCAGCAACGAAGAAGGCGGCTGAAAAGGCGAAACATGTAACGGTAATCGTTGCACCGCCTGCGCTCTACATGCGCGAACTGCGTTCTTTCTACAAAGGAAAGCGTCTTGCGTTTGCGGTTCAGCATGCCCACTTTGATGCGACAGGATCGCACACCGGCGATATTTCGCTCGCGCAGGCGCGCGATGCGAAAGCGACCTACGCGATTATCGGGCATGCGGAGCGTCGTGCGCAGGGGGAAAAGAACGAGGATGTACGAAAAAAGATGAGTATGGCACTGAAGCTCGGGATCACGCCCATTCTCTGCATTGGTGAGACGAGTCGATCCGGATCCGGCGAGCATTTCACGTTTGTCGCCGAGCAGCTCAAAACCGGACTCGCGGACGTTCCGAAGAATCTTTTGAAGAAAGTGCTTATTGCATACGAGCCGGTATGGGCAATCGGCGGATCGAGTGCGATGACGGCTCGCGATATGCATGAGATGGCAATCTTTATCCGCAAGACCATCGTGACGCATCATGGAGACGTCGGCATGCAGATGCGCATTCTCTATGGCGGATCCATCGATGAAACAAATGCGGCCGATATGCGCATGAATGGAGATGTGGAAGGGTTGCTCGTAGGGCGTGCATCAGCGGATACGCGCAAAATTGGTGTGCTTATTGATGCACTCAACGGTATTGCTATATGAGATGTGTAAGCGCTCTGCAGGATGGCGATATCAAAGGAAAGTATGTGCTCGTTCGCGCAGGTTTTGATGTGCCGCTTACCAGCACCGGTGAAGTTGCGGACCTCTTCCGGGTGCGGCGGTCGGCAGAAACATTGAAGTATCTCGCACAGAAAGGTGCGCGCGTTATTGTGCTCTCACACATTGGCCGCGATCCCGAGGAGACCAACCTTCCGGTTGGTCGGGCGTTGAAGAATGAATTGCCGGTTACCTACGTGCCTGATCTGACTGGTCAGATTGCAAAAGATGCACGCAACGCCATGCGCGATGGTGATGTTCTATTGCTCGAGAATCTGCGCCGTGATCCGCGCGAGACAAAAAACGATGAAGGATTTGCCCGAGAGTTAGCGGCGCTCGGAGACATGTACGTCAATGATGCGTTTTCTGCCGCGCATCGTGCGCACGCTTCAATTGTCGGTATCGCAAAGTTCCTGCCCTCGTACGCGGGGCTTTTGGTGCAGCGCGAGGTTGAAGAGCTCTCAAAGGCCCGCAATCCACAGCATCCGTCGTTTGCGATGCTAGGCGGTGCAAAGTTTGAAACCAAGGCGCCGCTGATTCGAAATTTGCTGAATGCGTACGATCACGTTTTTATCGCGGGAGCGCTTGCGAATGATGTGTTCAAGGCGCGAGGATTGCCGGTCGGACGATCGCTCATCTCGGCGGAATTGCCGGGTGAGGATGTACTGAACAACCCTCATTTTGTTGCCCCTATCGATGTAACGGTTGAGCGCTCTGACAAACAGTCGCGCGTGAAGAAGCCTGAACTCGTTGAGGAAGACGATAAGATCGTGGATATTGGCCCTGCTTCGCTCGCGAGCATTGCCCCGTTCATCGCGGAAGCCAAATTCATTTTATGGAACGGTCCAACCGGATTGTACGAAGCGGGCTATGGGGAATGGACGCGTGCCATAGCTGAACTCATCACGGAAAGTGATGCGCAGAAGGTGATCGGCGGTGGCGATACGATTGCTGTCATCGAGGAGAGCGGCATTCCGCAGGAGAATCTCGGATTTCTATCTACTGGCGGAGGTGCCATGCTCGAATACATCCTACAGGGAACACTTCCCGGCCTTGAGCCGCTCAACGACAACGCCTGAAAGAGCGCGACATCTCGCGCGTCGTATATGCACACGGGTTTCCTGAAGCCCGTCCTCTTTAATGGTTTTACCCTCTATACTGCGTATATGAAAAAACATTCTTTCATCGCAGGCGCGATTGTTGCAGTGGCGCTTACGGTCCCGTTTGCGGCTTCGGCGCTTTCCATCGATGCTGTCCAGCAGCAAATTAAGGACCTCATGTCTCGTGTATCTGCGCTACAGTCGCAGCTTGCGGGATCCTCAAGCACCTCATCGGCGGTGCTCGCCGTGCCGGCAAAGGGTTCTCCGCGCCTCTGCGGCATCATGCAGCGATCTCTTTCGATTGGTCGCAGTGGAGATGATGTAAAAGGGCTTCAGGAGTTTCTTCGAGAAGAGGGGTATTTAAATACGCAGGCCACCGGCTATTTTGGAAATGCGACACAGGTCGCGCTCAGAAAGTGGCAGTTTGAGAATGGTGTTATTGCAAAACTGACGGCGGGCGGATCGGGGACGTTTGGTCCTGCCACGATGGCGCGGTTTAAGGCGCGATGCGGGAGTGACCTCTTGACGGTAACACCTGCGCAGGGGGCAGCGCCGCTCACCGTAACCGTAATGTCTGGTACGGGAGATGAGCAAGATTATCGCCCCAGTATGGCCGACGGTCAGGATACCCTCATAGATTTTGGCGATGGATCGGAACGAGTATGGGTGCACTGCGCAGTACGCACTGAGGAATCGAGTGTTGCGCGATGCGTGACGCCGGTTTCCATGCAACACACCTACGAAAAAGATGGCGTATATGTTGTGTCAATCGTTCGTGCGGGTGGTATGTGTATCGGCGGTTGCCCTGAAACCATTCTTGCTTCCCAGAAGGTGAGTGTCGGTGGTCCGATTGCCTGTACCAGGGAATACATGCCGGTATGTGGTGCAAAGCCGGTTGTATGTATAACAACGCCATGTAATCCCGTCCCGACGAGCTATGGCAATCTCTGCACGATGAAGGCTGACGGTGCAACGCTCCTCTACAGTGGAGAGTGCAAGGATACGTCCCTGAGTCCCGAAGCGAACCCCCAGTGCAAAGCGTGGTTCGATGGATGCAACTCCTGCGGACGATCCGAGCCGGGTGGTCCTGCATTCTGCACGCTCAAGTACTGTGCGGCAGATGCGACGCAGAAGGCATCCTGTACGGCCTACTTTGACGGAGGATCGACCGGGAATAAGCCACCGGTAATTTCCTCGTTCTCCGGCCCTGTGCAGCTTTCCGTTAATGAAATCGGTACGTGGAAGATTACCGCAAGTGATCCGGAAAACGGGGAGTTGCAGTATTCCATTCTCTGGGGTGATGAGTGGGTTGCGGCAACCGATGCATCCCGTCGTGTAATGGCACCGGCGCAGAGTATCCAGCAGCAAACCACTTTTACACACTCATTCAGCCGTGCGGGAACATTCACTGTCGGGCTGACCGTTACTGATAAAGAAGGTGCCCAGGCACGATCAACGGCAACCGTGCAGGTTGCGCAAACGGCATGCACAGCTGATTACGCGCCGGTGTGTGGGCGACCGCAGGGCTGCGTCAATACGTGCCCGGTTGGCATGTACTGTGCGGCAGTGTGTCAGCTCCATCAGGCACAAACGTATTCAAGTCGCTGTCAGATGAATAACGCAAATGCAGACTTCGTACACGATGGGGTGTGCAATGGCACCGAATAGTGCCCGGCTGTAAAAAACCGCCCCTGATGGGGCGGTTTTTTACTGCGCCTCCAGTGCGCTCCGTATTTTTTGTGCGTTCTGTTCAAAATCTTTCGCATCGCCGATCGCACGCTTCGGATCCGGGTAGATCCAAATGTGTGCGTGCGGCACCTCTTCGCCCACAACCTTCGAATGAATCTCTTCGATGCCGCCGAACGCGGTCTGTAGGGCGCGGGCCACTCTTTGCACGGCCTCAAAGTAGGAGCCGATCTGCGGCACGTCCCATACCCAGCGATGGTGTGCCTTCGGAATGACCAGCGTGTGGCCAGGTGAGAGCGGTCGAATATCAAGAAATGCGATAAAGATATCGTCTTCGTACACCGTCCACGAGGGGATTTCTTTTCGCACAATTTTACAAAAGATACAGTCGTCCATGTCGAGAGTGTACACCGCATGTACCGCGTTACAATGCCGCGATGGATTCCACTGCGTTGGTGCTGAGTGATATCGTTCGGTCTCTGCTACGACGCCGTGGACACGAATCCGATGTTCAAATCGCGGCTTTTTTGAAGCCCGATTACGAAGCTCATACACACGACGCATCGCTCATAGCGGATATAGCGCTGGCAACCGACAGAATATTGCGCGCTATCGAGATTGGTGAGCGGATCGCTATTTATGCAGATTTTGACTGTGATGGCATCCCGGGCGCGAGCGTACTCCACGACTTCTTTGAAAAGATCGGATATCAAAACGTCGAGGTGTACATTCCGCATCGCGACCGTGAGGGCTATGGATTTCATACAGAGGCAATCACGGTACTTGCGGAGCGCGGTGTTTCGCTGATTATCACGGTGGACGTGGGAACGAATGCGGTTGATGCGGTGGATCACGCAGCGGTACATGGCGTTGATGTGATTGTGACCGATCATCACGAGCTCATTGGGACCTTGCCGCGCGCGGTTGCAGTTCTGAATCCAAAACGCGGCGCGTATCCGTATCACTACCTCTGTGGTGCGGCGACC
>CAZVMJ010000003.1:6167-15483 GCA_964628005.1 uncultured Candidatus Saccharibacteria bacterium
ATTCAAGCTGGTGCAGGCGACGCTTGCCGCGGGTCGTTCGCGCGGCATTCCGGCATTTGAAGCGGTACAGGTGGGGTGGGAAAAATGGCTGCTTGATTTGGTTGGGATAGCAACAATTGCTGATATGGTCCCGCTTGATGGTGAGAATCGCGTGCTTGCGTACTGGGGGCTCAGGGTCCTGCGCCGCTCACCGCGACCCGGTATTGTGGCGCTTTGCATAAAGCTGCGACTCAAGCGACCGGATCTCACGGAGGAGGATATCGGATTTTCGATTGGTCCGCGCATTAACGCCGCGTCGCGCATGGGAAGTCCGGAGCTCGCGTTTCGGTTGTTGACCACAAAGGATCCGGCTGAGGCGAGTGCGATTGCCGATGAGTTGGAATCTTTGAACGCGTCGCGCAAGGGTGTTGTTGCCGGGATTGTGCGCGACGTGCGTAAGCGCGCAAAGGAACGTTTTTCTCCTGAAGAGTCGGTTATTTTCATGGGTAATCCCGAGTGGAAGCCTGCGCTGCTCGGCCTTGCGGCTAACTCCATCATGGGAGATCGAGGTGGTGTGGTGTGTCTGTGGGGTAGGGACGGTAACGGAAAGATCAAGGGATCATGCCGCTCCGACGGATCGCTGTCGGTCGTTGATGTCTTTACCGCGGCAAAGGACTCATTCATTGAATTTGGCGGTCATGCACAATCAGGAGGTTTTTCAGTCGTGCCAGACAAGGTGCACACCTTGCACGAAGATGTTTCTGCCGCAGCACAAACATTGGAGCGTACGCCGGTTGCACGTGCCCCGGGGCACGATCTATCGATTGCAGTCGCCGACGTCTCGTGGTCGCTCTACCGCGATCTTGCGTTGCTTGCTCCGTTTGGTGTCGGCAATCCAAAGCCGGTTGTGCGGATAACGCGCGCTCGCGTCAGTTCAGTAAAGAAGTTTGGCAAAGAACAGAACCATGTAGAAGTACATTTAGTGTGCTCAGATAGCGGCGCGACTGTACGCGCGTACGACTTCTTTCGCGGTCCAGAAGGTTTTACGTGTGTGCCGCAGCCAGATGCCTTTGTGCATGCGCTTGCGACAATCGAGCGGGACACTTTTCGTGGCGGGCTCGCCGTTCGGTTGATCGATATTGTGACACCGTGAATCTCCACAGCCGTTAGTCATGAGTCGGAAAGTCGTGATAGCGTGATGGTATGAACACCACTTTTTCAATTAGTGAGGCGCTCCGCTTTGGATGGGAGTCCTTTATGAAGCGTCCGGCCTTTTTTGTCTGCATTACCATCGTGCTTATTGTGGTTTCGTGGCTCGCCGGTATGGTGACCGCGCCATTTGGTGAAAATGGCGGCGGATTCATCGGGGGTGTAATCAATTTGCTGATCACGACGTTTGTTGATCTCGGCATGGCCGCACTGCTGCTCAAAGCGTTTGATGATATATCGGCGCCAAAACTGCAGGACTTGTGGCATCCGCACGGATACCTGCCATATCTTGCAGCGACAATCCTCATGGCAATTATTGTGGTGCTCGGATTCTTTCTCCTCATCGTGCCGGGCATTATTGCCGCGGTCATGCTGATGTTTACAAAGTTTGTGGTTATTGATCGTGGCATGGGGCCCATTGAGGCTTTGAAGGAAAGTGCGCGAATTACCGCAGGGCACCGCCTTACGCTGTTCTACTTCATGATTATCCTTATCGTGCTGAACGTTGCCGGTGCGTTTCTGTTGGTTGTGCCGCTGCTCGTTACCATTCCGGTCTCGGGACTGTCGTTGGTGTATGCGTATCGAACACTTGGTCACAAGGCGAGTGAGGTGGTGAGCGCTCAGGCGTAATGAGCATGGAATCATCCATCGCCGGGCTTGGAAATTTTTCCGCACGCGTTGGTGTTGTTTGTGCGGCGGTGTGCCTGGTGGGCGCGCTCGGGTACTCGATATACAGCGTGAGTGAATCCGGTGTGTCCGACGGTGTATGTAATGTTGCCGTAATCCCGATTCGGGGCGAGATTGATGCATTTGGCTATCAATATGAGGATGGCACGGTCTATACGCTCGGAGATGACGTTATTGCGCAGGTGCATTTCGCAGAACAAGACCCCCGTATTCAGGGCATCGTCGTAACAGTTGATTCATATGGCGGCCATGGAGGACCCTCGTTTGCGATGATGGAAGCACTTCGAGATTCAACGCTCCCCGTGGTTGCGTACATCAGGGAGGTGGGAACCTCGGGCGCATATCTTGCCGCAACCGGTGCGGATTTCATCGTTGCGTCGCCGTACGCAGAGGTGGGATCCATCGGCGCTACCTATTCGTATACGGAAAACTCCAAGAAGAATGAAGAGGAAGGAATAACCTTCGTGCAGCTGAGCTCAGGTGATTACAAAGATCTTGGCAATCCGAACAAGCCGCTGACGCAGGGTGAGCGCGAGATTCTCGAGCGCAATCTTGCGGACGTAAAGCGGCAGTTCGTGTGGGATGTTGCAACGAATCGCGGTATGGCGACGAGTGCAGTTGAGGCTATCGCCGATGGCTCGTTTTTCTCCAGCGCTACGGCACTTCGTCTCGGGCTCGTTGACTCCATGGGTGGCATAGACGACGTTCGATCCTGGATGGCCGCTATGCTTGAAACGGATATCGAGAACGTTATGCTTTGCCAGTAGGTACACAGGGGCGTGTATACTGGTGCGATTCTATGGCGAAGCTCATCATGTATACCGACGGCGGCGCGCGGGGTAATCCCGGCCCGGCAGCAGCAGGTGCGATAGCATACGACGGCGAGGCTGTCGTTTTCGAGCTGAAGAAGTATCTGGGTAATCACCAGACCAATAACTGGGCAGAGTATGAAGCGGTGGCGCTCGGACTCGATGAGGCGCTCAAATCTGGATACGAGGGCTCAGATATTGAGGTTCGAATGGACAGTAAGCTGGTTGTTGAACAGATTTCCGGCAACTGGAAAATCAAGGAACCCACCCTCAAGCCGCAAGCAGCGAAAGTGCATGAGCGACTCCGATCGTTCGGGCATTTTTTCTTTACATATGTACCGCGCGAACAGAACAAAGAGGCAGACCGCCTGGTGAACGAGGCGCTCGACGAGGTGCTTTGACAGTATGCGCTGAGACGTCTATCGTCCCGATAGGCTAGAGCATAGAGGAGTTCGCTATGAGCATTCGAAGCCGCTTGGGCGACCGTCTCTTTCGGCGCGCGCCGGAAGTTGAGAGTGTCGTGATCCAAAAACAGTACAACGCAATGCATGAAGAGTACGGGCGGTTTTGCTCGATGATCAATCCGGCGTCGCCGCGTGAGTGGTATCGCCGTGGGATCGTCGATTTCCCGCGTCTGCAGGCGGTCGAGGGAGTAGTCTCGATCGGCATCAGCTGGGCAACCGTAGAGCTTCTGCTGCTCACGGCGCCGATTGATGTGCAAGATTCGCATAGAGTCTGGCGGGATATTGGTGAATTTCTGATTACGTTCAATCCCGGTCGAAAGACGCTGCTGTTTGAAAACTGCACGCATCCGATAGAGGGAAAAAACGGCATCATTCACCATCCGCATGTCTACAATCAGTCGCTGTGCAGTACGGCGCTTGATCGAATCAAGACGGGTTTTCTCGATGCACAGGCATCAGAAGCAGCTGTTTCGATGATTCGGTGCTTGCGCATGCGCTCCGATATCATTCGGAACGCTGCGTATCTTGACGTGAGTCATTGGCCTGCAAAGCAGTAGGAGCGAGCCATGCATGCAGTAATCGGAATGCCGGTCCATGTGATCGGTGCGGGGTGCGCGGGAATGCGCATTCTGCGTGGCATTGACGAACTTGGTCGCGAGCGTGTCCGCGGACAAGTCACTGTCTGGGATAACGATGTGGTGGAGCACGACAACATCCGCGCTCAGTTGTACGACGATGTGCATTTCGGCATGCCAAAGGTGGAAGCTGCTGCAACGATCTACCCGCGGTGGTCAAAAATGGAGCTCGTGCCGTGCCGTCAGTACGTTCTGGGCAAGGTGCCGCTCTCGGGCGTTGTGTTCGTGTGCGTTGATACGATGCAGTCGCGGAAGGATATCTGGGAACATAGCATCAAAGACAACGCCGATGTTGCGCTCATGATTGAGATGCGACTGAACACCGATACCGCAACGGTGCATGTTGTTGATCCGTGCCAGACGCGGCATCAGCAGATGTGGGAGCACTACTGGTATCCCGACGAAGATGTGGCGAATCCGGGGAGTTGTGGCATGGTCACATCGCTCGGGCCGATCGCTGGTCTTGCGGCAGATGTTGCGGTGTGGCAGCTTGTGCGGTTCTTCGAGATCGTTGCCGGTGGCGAAGACCAGCTTGATAATCAGTTCAAGATCTGGGCACGCCCGACGAAAATTGAAAACATCGCATGGTAGCGATTCGCGCACCGCGGCGTCCTTGACGCTGCGGTGCGTGTTCTTTACTGTGGTCGCAGGACGGTGCAATGAGGCCTGTCCGAACGTACCCCAAAAAGGAGTTCATCTCATGTCAGGTATGGACCGCATGAAAGCTCGTACGCAGGGTCACATGGTGGTGGCGGCACAGCTCGGCGACGTTCTCGGTGTCCGTGAAGGCGGCGGCAAGACGGCGGCGTATGCTCCCCATGTCGGCGACGGCGCCTCGCCCGGCTCGAGCCCCAAGATCCATTCCAAGGACGCGAACGGCTAGCTCTTCTCCGCACGATACGTCGTGCATCTCGGACACCCCGCGGTAAACCGCGGGGTGTTCTCTGTTAGGCTTATTGCATGGCGCAGCGTCTCATGCTGTTTTTAGCCACGGCGTTGTGCGCCGGCATCGCACTCGGTTCGCTGCAGGCGGTACCGGCTGCGATACCTGTGATGCTCGTGTGTATCAGTTGTGCTGTGGCGATCGTTGCATGGCTACGCGCTCCGCGTCTCTTTCTTGTTTCCGCAATTGCGTGCGCCTTCGTTCTCGGTGTTGTGCGTGCACAGGTTGTTCATACTCCACCTGATCCGGTTCTTGCCGCGCACGTTGGCGCGCGTGTGATCATCGAAGGTGCTGTCGTCTCAGAGCCTGATACTCGCGAGCGCAACATACGACTCACTGTTGCCGTACGGTCAGTCGAGGGAGAGTCAGTCCATGGACGCGTTATTGCTATCGTACCCACACATACCGAGGTGGCATACGGTGACACGGTGGTGATTCACGGCGTGCTTCGTACTCCCGAGGCGTTTGAAACGTCCAACGGGCGAGTATTTGATTATGCCTCGTTCCTGAAGGTCCGCGATATTTCGCATGAGGTAGCTTTTGCAACACTTGAAATACGCGGCAGCGGCGGGAATCCGATTGTGCGCGGCGCCCTTGCTCTCAAGCGCGCATATATTGATGGCCTACGCATGGTTTTAAATGAACCGTACGCTGGCCTTGCTGCAGGAATTACGGCGGGCGATAAGCGGTCTGTCGGCGATGAGCTTACGAATGTCTTTCAGCGGGTATCTCTGGTACACATTCTCGTGCTCTCGGGATACAACATTTCTGTGGTGCTCATGGCGCTCTCGGTTGCGCTTCAGGGGCGAAGTCGTCTTGCGCAGTTACTCTCAGCGGCTGCGGTGGTCTGTTTCTTTTACATCATTTCAGGTGGAGCGGCGTCGGCTGTGCGCGCAGGTGTGATGGCATACATCAGTGTGTACGCGCATCTTTCGGGCAGAATGTATAGCGGTCTGTATGTTCTTGTAATCGTTGGCACCGCGATGATACTCATCAATCCGCTCGTGCTGCTGTTTGATCCTGGATTCCAGTTGTCGTTCCTGGCAACCGCAGGTCTTATCGCGTTTACCCCGCATATCGCCATGCGATTGCAGTTTGTGACGGAACGCTTCGGGCTGCGAGAAATTGTTGCTTCGTCAGCTGCGACGCAGGCAGTTGTTTTGCCGCTGCTTCTTTACGCGGGCGGCGTTCTGAGTGTTGTGTCATTGCCGGCAAACGCACTGGTGCTCATTGTTGTCCCATTCACGATGGTGTGCGCATGCATTGCGGCATTCGCTGGAATGGTCTTTGGAACCGCGGGTGTCGTCTTTGCGCTCCCGGCGCATGTGCTGCTGGCATACATGATGCATGTTGCACAGTGGTTTGCCGCAATTCCATGCGCCGCTATTTCGGTGCCGCTCTTTAGCGGATGGTGGCTTATGCCTGTCTATGTATCCTTTGCGTACCTAGCATATAAAAGCAAACAGCCGGCATTGCTGCCGGCTGTCCGTGTCGGAGAAACCGTTCGCTAGGCGTTAGCCATCGCAGCTTTGCGCTGCTTGAGGAAACCGACGATCGCGCCTGGGATGACCCAGTAACCCAAGAGTACGAGGGTAGACCACGAGAGGAGGAACGGGCCAAAGTTCGGGATGATCTGGAACATCTGTGAAAGCGAGCCTGTCTGCGCGAGCACGCCCGTAACGCCCGTGATG
Source organism: uncultured Candidatus Saccharibacteria bacterium (assembly GCA_964628005.1). Classification (GTDB taxonomy): domain Bacteria; phylum Patescibacteriota; class Minisyncoccia; order Phycocordibacterales; family UBA2100; genus UBA10103. The sequence continues at coordinate 12,585 of CAZVMJ010000003.1, forward strand.
AACGCCGTTACGATCGAGACGACAAACGCGATGCCACCGAAGATGAGACCGGTGTTCAGTGCACGAGCAGCTGAAACATTCTTGAGTGCCCACCATGCGAAGCCGCCCGCAAATGCGGCAGCGAGCAATACATACACGATGTACTGAGGCGTGAGTACGCTCGTAGAGTTTGATGCCGGGATGAGGGCAACGAGTGCCGCTACAACGTTATTGATAATGTAGTTGCCAAGGAAGGCAACAAGGATCGAACGTTCAAGATTCATAAAATGAAGTAATGAATAAATCGCGATCTGTTAATAGGGTAAGCGTAGCGTCAGCGGGCCACATCTGCAAACCGCTTTTCAACACTACCGGGACAACGAATCGAAGCGCTTCTCAATTACGCTCCAGTTCAGATTTTTAAAGAAGGCATCGACATACGCACCCTTACCCTGGGCCCCGTGATCAAGCAGAAATGCATGCTCCCACACATCTATCGCAAGTACGATCGGTAGTGTCGGGAAGTGGCCTTGATGCTGCTCGCCGGAGAAGCCTGCAAGGAAGCACTGACCGACCGGATCCCAGTAAAGGATTGCCCATCCCGGTCCGCGCATCATTGCAATGGCGCGAAGATAGGGTAGGAGGTGATCGGCGCTACCGTATTCTTTGACGAGCGCCGCTTTGAGCGCGCTGTCATTGAGCTGCTGCGCTCCGCCTTCGAGCTGTTCAAAATACAGCTCATGGAGTCGCATGCCACCAAACTCAAACGAGCGTCGTCGGATAAGCTCTGAGAGTGCGTGCGCATGTTTCTCGGAATCCTGTGCGTATTCAGGCAGAAGTGCAGAGATTGCATTGAAATTCTTCACGTAGCCCTGGTAGAGGCCGATATGTTCTTCGACCGACTTCGATGAAATGCCCTCAAGTTGAGGAATGGTAAATGTGCGTGCGGTGTATGCCATAGAACGGCAGTATATCAAACGGGGTTTTTTGAGGTCGTTCATGTGCAGGGCGGCGCGGCTTCTGTGACATACTTTTTTAATGCAGATGCGCGATGCGGTTCTCTTGTGGGCGCTGCTCCTGATGACGGTCATCACAATTTGTATATGGGCGGCGCTTTTCTCGTTGCGCCATGATCGTGAACTCGAAGTGGTGTTTCTTGATGTGGGGCAGGGGGATGCCATTTTTATTACCGCGCCCGATGGAACCCAGACACTGATTGACGGCGGAGCGGGCACGGCCGTGCTGCGGCAGGTTGCGCGGCATATGTCGTGGTTTGATCGCGATATTGATCTTGTCATTGCCACGCACGCAGATGCAGACCATATCGGCGGTCTCGTAGACCTCCTTCCGCGATATCGGGTGCATGCGATCGGTATACCCAAGACCCCGGGTGATACCCCGCTCTGGCGTACGTTTATAGAGCACGCTCGGCAGGAGGCGGAAACGGGTGCGGTGATTCGTGAGATGGCTCGCGGGGACCGGATAGCGCTTGGCGGCGAAGCCTATCTCGATGTTTTGTTTCCCGATCGGTCACTACCGGGCGTTGAAACCAATACTGGCTGTGTCGTCACACGGCTCGTCTATGGGGAAACGGCATTTATGCTCTCGTGCGATGCGCCGGACGAAATCGAGCGCTATCTGGTATCTCTCGGTGATACGCTGCAGAGTGATGTATTAAAGGCTGGGCACCACGGATCAAAAACATCATCCGATCCGCTTTTTATTGACGCAGTGCATCCAAAGGAGGTGGTGTACTCGCGCGGGTGCGATAATCGCTACGGACACCCGTCGCCGGAGGTGGTGGCGCGCTTCGAAGAGCGCGGGGTTTCTGCGCGGGACACGTGTCGTGACGGTGCGATTTCCTATCGATCGGACGGTAAATCTGTTGTCAGGCAATGAAAAACCCCGGGGGAACCGGGGTTTTTCGAGAGGCTAGATGATGCCTGCTTTCTTGAGCGTCTGGAAGGCGCCGCGCTTCTTCATGGTCTTGAGGCCTTTAGCAGAAACGGTTACGCGCACCTTTTTGCCAAGCTCAGGAACAAAGAGTGTCTTTGTCTGGAGGTTCACCTGACGTCGGCGCTTGCCGGTCGGGTTGAACTTGGTTGCGCGGACGCGGTTAGAATACCCGCCGCCAACCTGCGAGGTCTTGCCAGTTATTTCACAAACGCGTGCCATACGTCGCAGCACTGTAGCGTACAGCCTTAGAAAAGTCAAAAGACTGTTTCCCCACCGGGGCTTGCTATACTGTGGCTCTATGGAGCTATTCGATACGATCTTTGTGGTAGCCGTTGTGATGTTCTCGGCCGTTATTCACGAGGTTGCCCATGGGCTTATGGCGGACCGACTCGGGGACCCGACGGCACGGTACGCGGGCCGATTGACCCTGAATCCGATCCCGCACCTTGATTTATGGGGTTCAATCATCATTCCAATCACGCTCGCGGTGTCCGGATCGCCTATATTTTTCGGTTGGGCGAAGCCGGTTCCATACAATCCGTACAACCTCCGACCGGGGCGGTTCTCAGAGGCGATGGTCGCATTTGCCGGCCCGCTCTCGAACCTCGTGATTGCGTTTGCAACCGCCTCGCTGCTGCGTTCAGGGCTTATTTCCGAGGTTTCTGCGGGGCTGCTCTTCACGATTGTGGTGGTGAATGTAATGCTGTTCTTCTTCAATTTGATCCCTATTCCGCCGCTCGACGGCTCAAAAGTTCTAGAGGCATTGCTCCCGCCGCCGTTTGATCGTGCATATGGTTCGTGGCGCGATCGTCTCGAGGGGAATCCATTCCTTGGTTTTGGGCTCGTCATCCTGCTAATCCTCGTTATTGGCGGTGCACTGGGTACGTTTGTCTATGGTGTTTCGCGGGTTTTGGTGGGTGTCTAAATCGGGTTTCTTGCATCCTGAAAGAATGCGTAGTAGTAT
>CAZVMJ010000004.1:0-13547 GCA_964628005.1 uncultured Candidatus Saccharibacteria bacterium
AGGCGCGGATGTCGCGCTTCGGGAATCGATTCACGCATCAGTGAATGCGCCGCATCAAGCAGCACGGAGCCGGAGCGATACGATTCCACAAGTGGAATGAGTACGGCATCGGGATACGTTTTCTGGAAGTACGCGAAACTATCGAGCGAGGCGCCCTGAAAGCGGAAGATTGCCTGCTTTTCATCGCCCACGATAAACAGATTGGGCGACTCATGGAATGAGGCAAGCAGTTCAAGCAAGCGGTTCTGTGTGCCGTTTGCATCCTGGTGTTCGTCGGCAAGAATATAGAGATATTTTTCCTGTACCGCGAGACGAAAGACATCGTCAGCTTCGAGCGCGCGCACCACCTCACCAATCATGTCGTCGAAATCAAATTTCTTTTTTTCGGCAAGGGTTTGTTCGTATCGCTCAAACACCAATCCAAGCTCGTGCTCCTTTTTGAGACGATCAAGGCGGGTCTGTACAGCGCCCTTCATTTTGCCCTTGTGAGCCCCCTTTTCATGAAAGGACTCCGGATCACCCTCAATGTCCCGAATCTGCCGCTCTGTAGCCTCTAGAACGTCCTGTGGGCGCTTGTGCTCGCGTTTGAGGGTACTGATCGCACTCTTTACCGCCGGGACGTAAAAATAGGGGTCTCCGAAGGGTTTGAGCTTTTCAATCGGGAGCGATCCGATCGCCTCGCGGATAAACAAAATAGACTCAATTTCAGTGAGTGCCACTGAGCTGATAATGCGCGGAAAATATTCCGGGTGCGAATGAATGACGTCGTTACAAAAGCCATGGAAGGTGAAAATCGAAACCTTATACGCGGTGGGGCCGATCATTTTCAGCAAACGCTGCTTCATGGCATCCACGCCGGCTTCGGTAAAGGTGAGCGCAAGCACGCCATCCGGCGGCGTATCGGTTTGGAGCAAAATATTTGCAATGCGCAGCGTAAGAATGTGCGTTTTCCCGGTGCCCGGGCCTGCCACCACCATCACCGGACCATCGATGGTATCGACGGCTTTCTGTTGCGCTGCGTTGAGGGTTTTGTAGTACTTCTGAAAAACCGCATGCGCGGCAGTCGCCTGCCCTTTCTTTGTACCTACAGCACGAGACGTCATCGGGCCAGTGTATCACTGCGTGATTTTCTGCACTTCTGCACAGGTATGGGCAGAAAAAATCTTGCCCCGCATACAGATGGTGGTATGGTACCCAGCGGTTCGAACAACAAAAAGGATAGGTGATGTTCGATTGGCTGCGAATCCATATCGAATCGCGTCGTCAAACCAACGCGATGAACTCTTCGCTCAGTGTCCTCGGCCTCGAAATGACGACACTGCTCCGAACCGGCCCGTATCTCTGCGGGAGCCCACTCGTTGTGCTCTTTTTCTCCGAATTGCGTGCTGCTCAAGCAGCCGCCGACCGGGGAGATCTCGCGCGCGCAGCGTATTTGCGCGAGGAAGCGAGAAAATCGAAGGCGCGTGTTGCGCGCCTCATGCAGCGGCGTATTGCGCGGCGCGCACAACGGATGCATCCGCGATAATGCGGATGCACAGAGGCGGCGGGGCTTTTCCCCGCCGTTTTGTGTTGCACGAAAATGCGACGGGTATAGCATGGAGCGAGTCATTGTTGTGTATGGAAGGAGATCGCCATGGCGAATACCGTCTCGCAGTCTTTCATCAGGCAACTCAAAGGGCACAAGCTCGTGACCGCGCATATTCTCTATCACCTGCCGGATTTCAATCACATCCTGCAGGAATACATATGGCAGGAATACGACGCGTATCCGAAACTTCCCCAACTCAAAGCGTTCCTCGCGTTCTGGAATACAAACATTGAAGGCAAATTGCACAGTGTGCGCGTCATGCACACAGGCCTCATTAAGCCGGCTGAGATTCGTCTCGCCCGTGCACAACTGCACCTGCACTAACGCGCGCTCGCATGCGGCCGGAGTTCCCGGCCGCATCGCTTTTTGTGTTTTCAAAAACTTTTTTGATTAATCCACAATTATTTCTCTTCACGTTCTGAAAAATTGCAGTAGGATAGTCAGCGGTCTGCGGACCGCCAGTTGAAACAACAAAAGGAGTCATTGCAGTAATGCTATCTGCAATTAAGAAGACTACGCCTTCGCTCGACGACCTTCTATATATGGCTTTGATCCACGCGCCTCAATCGCGATGGCTTTTCGTTTCGATGCGAATCGATACAGGAGTCTCGGTCGTGGTGTACTGCCTGGGTCTGTTTGCTATGTGCATCTACATCGCACTCGGACTCAAGAGAAGGTATTCGCGTCAACTGTAGGCGAAACCGCATTTGATCTTTCGTACTCGACCGTCTCTGTCTCAGAGACGGTCGTTGTACGTTTTAAGGATCGTTTTGCATACAGAATTGCACAGGAGTACCATGCACATAGGTACAAGGAGACCCGGTGCAATGGACTTTGATGTCGGCATTCTCGGGCTCTACACGCAGATGCTCGGACTTGCCATGCGACTCACCAAAGACATGGATCAGGCAGAAGATCTGCGGCATGAAACCATCGATCTCGCGTACCGGCACCGTGATCAGTTCACGGACGGCACGAATCTGCGAGCGTGGGTATTCAAAATCATGCGCAATCAGCATCTCAAAGCAATCCGCAATACAGAATCACGCGGACGCTACGTCGTTCCGCTTGATGAGGATGAATTTGAGGTTGCACCTGATCTGCAGGAGCAGTTCATGAGTGTTGCTCTGAAAGAGGCGCTCGTGGGCATGGAACACATACCGAAAGCACAGCGCGATGCGCTCGTTGCGGTGGTATTTGATGGCGATACGTACGACGAGGCAGCCGCTCGCTTCGCCGTGGAAATTGGGACGATTAAATCGCGCCTCAATCGCGCGAGAGCAGAACTCAAGCCGTATCAGCTCGATAGCAAGTAAATGCACACGATGGCCGGGTCCGATGACCCGGCCATTTGCATACTCCGCTTGCACACAATTGCATTCCCGATTCGAGGGTGTACGCTTGATGCAGGTCACATGGAGATTCGCTATGGAATTCAGACGCGAATTGGAAATGCTCGTGCCTCGCCTGCGCGCTTGTGCCCTCAAGCTCACGCGCAACTACGACCTCGCTGAAGAGCTTTTGCAGGACACGTGCCTGCGCGCGCTCGATAAGCAGAACATGTATCAGGACGGAACAAATTTGTGGGCGTGGACGTCCACAATGATGCACCGTTTGCACATTACGCAGTCACGCACCAAGCAACGACACAACCGTTTTCATGACACCGATCGTGACACGACTCCTGAAGCAGCGGTTGATTGCAACGAGCAGTTCGTGCACGTGATCTTTGAAGATGCGATGTCGGCGTTCGACGCATTGCCGGCGCAGCAGCGCATGGCACTGAAGCTCGTAGGCGCACAAGGCTATACCTACGAAGACGCCGCTCGCGTTTCGGGCACCGCGCCGGACGCCGTGCGCTGGCACGTAAAGAGCGGACGCAAGCGCCTCGCAGCGCACAACCCCGCAGATCTCTAGCACATACCTCAGACAGCGGCCGGGTCGAGACCCGGCCGTTTCGTGCACCACTCCCTCCCCTGTATTTGACAGAAAGTATCTTGGATGTATAATACTAAACAGACTAGCGACCGCGCGGATATATCGCGGGCGTTATAACGCGAAGCGGCACGACCCATCCCTGAACCGGGTTGTGCCAACTTGTCCGCGGGAAGCGGACACAACGGCCGGCATGCTCCTACATGCCGGCCGTAATCTTTTCATACATATTGCCTGCCGCCGCACCGCATGCGAGCATGTGCGCGGCAACAATACGGAGGACACGATGCAGCCCTTATCTGCGATTGTCATCAACTGGACCGGTACCCCGCTCAGTAATGAGCAAATGCTGGTGGTGCAGGATGCCGCGCTCGACTTTGAATCGGACGACCCGGACATCCGCATGGTGTTCGAGCATCCGCTCTGCGAAGGCGTGATCCGCTGCATGGGCCGCCTGCAACACGGGGCATACCGCGGCACACGATTCGTCGCCACACTTGATGCCGAAGACGGCAACGCTCGTACATTCGACTTTCTCCTGTGCGATTTCTACAAGCGCTCAGTATTGCGCGCCGCGAAATTTTTCTGGGCGATTGATCCGAAAACCGGCACCGCCGAGCGGGTGGAAACGAGGCGGACGCGCGGCGTGCGCACGCTCGCGGCACGAAAATCACGTGCAAACTGATCTTCAAACACAACGGCCGAGGCGATGGAATCGCCCCGGCCGTTTGTCATTACACGCCATGTTCGGTTTTGATCTCCGCACCGATCTGGGAGAAGATCTCAAGAAACATCAGCGTGGGGCACCGCGCCCCGGATACCGTTACCGGAAAGAACCGGTCGAGATTGCGCCCCGTCACCTGCATACCGCAGGCACGCAGCGCAATCACGCAATCATCGGGCTCATCGGGCGGCGTGTCTTGGATGAATGCAATCCATCGTCCGTTCACCTCCCTGCTGATCGCCCACCGGCCCTCCTGGACCGGGTACAAATATCGTTCACTCATCGGATTCCTCCTCTCTGAACGACAGAGCCCGCGCTGTGGCGGGCTCTGTTTTGGAGACTTCTTCGAGAATCATCCAAAACGCAGCTCGCCACGCGGGCTTCGAAGGACACCTAGAAGCAGGTCTCGATGCATGGCTTCTGTATAGCAATGTCAGCGAAAACTGCAAGATGCGCTAGGATGGCGGTATGAAAGTGTTCTCGCAGGTCATTTTTAAGATCGGCATCAATCCGTGTGTAGTTCCTCCGCCGGAGGTGTTGGAGCACCTCTTTAAAACAGCGCGAAAACGCACCGGCGCAATACCAGTGCGCGGCACGCTCAATGGCGTGCAGTATCTGCAAACACTCGTGAAGTACGACGGCCATTGGCGCCTGTATCTCAACGGCCCCATGCTCAAAGCAGCCAAGAAAAAGGTGGGCGATGTGGCTGCCGTCACTATTGAATACGATCCGAGCGATCGCACCGTATTACCGCACCCCGATTTTCAGCAAGCAGTTGCACGCGATCCGCGCGCTATAGCCGCATACGACGATCTCGTGCCGAGTCACCAGAAAGAAATTAATCGCTATCTGAACGCGCTCAAAACGGATCGTGCACGTGCAAAAAATATCGAAATTGTGATGGACTACCTCACCGGAAAAAAACCGAAAGGCCTGCATGCGGTATTGCGCATCAAAAAACCCCGCCGCTCCCGGTAGCACGGCGACGCTTGCCGCCGTACGGCAGTGTGTGTAGCATGAAGACACGACAACTGCGTGGAGACGCACATGCATATTGTCCCGAAGGAACCGCGTGAATGGTTCGCCTACAGCTTCGTTATCGCCGTGGTATACCTCGGCGAAAAATGGGTCGACAGCACCATCCGCTCTCTCCTCCATTCTCTTTCGCACTGACGTGCACGCACAACGCGGCCGGGATCATGTCCCGGCCGCTACTCGTTTACCAAGACGCACGACCGGCAACCGAGCACGGTTAAACCGTGCTCATTGCATTCACGGCATGAACTGGCTCTGGTACCCTGCTCGTATGGAAATTCGGGTGAAGGTAAAAGCTGGGGCGAAGAATGATCGTATCGAAAAGACGAAAGACGGCTACGCTATAACGGTGCGTGCCAAAGCTGCAGGCGGCATGGCGAACGATTCTGTTTTGGCACTCGTATCGCGCGAGATTGGGGTGCCTGAAAAGAATCTGCGCATCATCCGCGGCCTCCGCTCCCCTTCAAAAACCATCCAATATTAGCGCCGAGAGTCTCAGTCGAGCCACTAAACAAAAGTCCCCTTTCGGGGACTTTTGTTTTTAGTAGCTTCGTAGCTGCTTGGCTCGCTCGTGGAATCGGATGCGTTCCAAGGCCTTCGCCTCAATCTGGCGGATTCGCTCGCGGGTAACGCCGAATTCTCGGCCCACTTCTTCGAGTGTGTAGCAAATGCCGTCTTCGGTAAGACCGTTGCGCATCTCAAGAATCTTTCGCTCTTTCGGAGAAAGCTCATCAAGGATACTCATCATCTGCTCTGAAAGAATACGGCGCGATGCGTCCTGATCGGGTGCTGCAATCGTGTCGTCGGCGATGAACGAGCCGAGCGTTGAGCGCTCGTCGTCGTCCTCACCCACCGGGCTCTCGAGCGAAACGGTGTCCTGGTTAATCTTCTGAATGGTGTAGATCTTGTCTACTTCAATACCCATTTCCGATGCAATTTCTTCCGGAAGCGGATCGCGGCCGAGGTGCTGCGAAAGTTCGCGCACCTTCTGCTTGTACTTCGCAATAGTTTCCACCATGTGCACCGGAATACGAATGGTGCGGCTCTGGTCGGCAAGTGCGCGGGTGATCGCCTGGCGAATCCACCACGTTGCGTATGTAGAGAATTTAAAGCCCTTGGAGTAGTCGAACTTATCAACCGCTTTGAAGAGGCCGAGGTTTCCTTCCTGAATGAGATCGAGGAGCGTGAGGTCCGGCGAGCGGTTTACATACTTCTTCGCAATAGAAACCACGAGGCGAAGGTTGGAGCGCGCCAAAATAGAACGCGCCTCATCGTCGCCGGCAAGAATGCGCTTTGCGAGATCCTTTTCCTGCTCACCATTGAGGAGCGGATACTGACCAATCTCGCGCAGATACATCTGCACGGAATCGTAGCTTGCATCCGAGCGGCGGTTCTGAAGCTTCTTTGAAGCAAGAATAGAATCTGCCGACGTGTCTTCGAGCATGCCACCGCCTTCAAGCACATCAATGCCTGCAGTGCCGAAGCGTTCATACATCTCCTCGAGGAGCGTCATGTTATCTTCGATCGTCGGGAACTCGCGGAGGATTTCGTCGAAGGTTACATAGCCGCGCTCACGCCCAAGCGTAATGAGCGACTGCACCTTGTCTGCCGACTTGCCCTTCATGTCGAACTTCGCACCGGCGAGCACCTGCTTCTTTACCTTGCCACCGCGACCCTCCACCTTTTCCGGAGCGCGCTGTGCGCGTGCGGTAGCAGTTGCACGAGCCGGCTTGCTCGCGCGCGTTACTGCCTTCTTTGTCTGCTTCGCAGCTGCCGGGCGGGCAGCCTTACGAACAGTCTTCTTCGCGGTCTTCTTTGCTTTTGCCATGAGAGAAGTGAGTTAAAACTTGTAATTTTTATCTGAAAAGATAGTGAACCCAAATGTATATATAAACGTGTCGAAACAGCCCCGATTTTTCGGAAGCTGCTTTCAAAATTAGCTAGGCCTTATGTACTTACCTACCTAGTGCCTAACAAAGCTATTCTATACCCGGGGTGAAATCTCTGCAAGGCGCTTTCTGAGGGTATCGAGGGTCAAGACGAGGTTTCCGAGGGTATTTTCGTCTTTTCGGGCCTCGGCATCCCGTATTTTCTCGGTTATTTCGGCTATATCTGCCTTCAGGCGGGCCCGGAGGAGGTTGGCCGTCATATCCTCGGCCTCGCGATCCAGGGCTGCTATTGAGCTAAAAATATCGGCTGCAAGGAAGCGCATTGATTCGATTTCCGCCACATCAAGTGCGCGCAAATTATTGAGCACATCGTCACCAATCGCTTCGCGGAGATTCTTTTCAAAGAGTTCGGTATTGAACGCCTTGGCCGGCATGCTCTCCTGCCACACAAGCAGCGCAAACGCCTGTCGTGCCTTATCGCCGAGCAACGTACTGCGCGGCTGCACCGATGATTCGTTCTGCTGCGGCGGCTGCGGCATCTTCGGCACATTGTGATACGTATCCATCACCGCACTTTCCGATACATTCAAACGTTTTGCGATGTCGCGCACATACTGCTCGCGTGCAATTGGGCTTTGTACATCAGCAAGAAACGGCAGCACCACTGCTTCCACATTTCTGCGGAATTTATCGCGCTCGGGCGCGTGTTGCTGCAGCACATCAAGGAGGAATGTGATGATGTCTTTGCTGTCGCGTATCGCGGTGCGCCACGCTTCCACTCCTTCTTTCAAAATAAGATCTGCCGGGTCTGAGCCTGTGGGCAGCTGCGCGACCTTCACGTTCATGCCACCCTGGAGCGCGGCACGCGCCGCTTTACCCGCTGCTTTAATGCCGGCCTGATCCGCATCCAGCGCAATAACCAAGTTATCCGTCATGCGGCGAATGAGTGTCGCGTGCTCCGAAGTAAACGCCGTGCCAGATACCGCAACCGTATTGCCCCACCCTGCTTCGTGCGACATGAGAAGATCCATCTGTCCTTCCACCAGAATCGCAAAATTGTGTTTACGAATACTCTGCTTCGCCTTATCGAAGCCATAGAGAATGCGCGATTTATGGAAGAGCGGTGTTTCCGGGCTATTCAGATACTTCGGCGCTTCGGGTGAAGCGTGCTCACCAAAAATTCGTCCCGAAAACCCGACAATGCGCCCCGCGGAATCGCCGATCGGAAACATGATGCGATTGCGGAATTTATCCGAAACGGTACCGCGCTCGGAACGCTTCGCGAGCCCCGCTTCTATAATCTCCCCATCAGAGAATTTCTTCGTGCGGAGAAAATCGCACAAATCGCTCCACGCATCACCAGCCCATCCCACACGAAAGTTTTGTATTGTGCCGTCTGAGAGTCCGCGGCCTTTCAAATATGCGAGCGCCGGTTCATCGAGGCGCGATGCATAAAAAATCGTGGCGGCTTCCAACATCTCAAAAAGCCGATCCCGCGCATCGCGCTGTTCCGGCTTTTCGTACGTAATCTGCACGCCGGCCTTCTCGGCGAGCACGCGCATGGCGCCTTTAAAATCCAAACCTTCAATTGCCTGCACAAAGGAAAAGACATCGCCGCCCACGCCGCATCCAAAACAGTGGTAGGTGCCGCGCTCCGCGGATACATGGAAGCTCGGGGTGCGCTCTGCATGGAACGGGCATCGCGCACGCAGCGCACCGCCAGCCCGCTCTAGCTTTACATACTGCGAAACCACATCAACGATGGAAATCTTGTCTTTGATGAGTTGCACGGTATCGCTCGCCATAGGTACGGGCATCATACACCGCACCCTACAAAAAAGAGACCCCCGGCATTCCGAGGGCCTCATCTGACACTTTGCTTCCGCAGGCTCAGTACCCCCGTAGATTTTTGAAAATGCTCGGGTGCATCCAAAGCGGCAACGGTACCGTACGCTCGTGCTCGAGCGCCACAGCAATTATGCGGTCCAACCACGCGTCATGATAGTCCTGTCGCGAAACGGTCAGGAACTTCCACTTCGCCGTATGCTTGAAGGCGTTGTCACCACCGTCCGGCTGAGGTGTCTTTCGCTCGCCCTGAAACACTTTCAATGATTTCGGAGCAAACCCAAAGACACGCTCGACGATGGGCGCAGCCGCATCTTCTTCGAAATTGACCGACACGAACTCGCTTACACCCCCGACAATCGGAAAGTACACCTGGCGATTGTTCGACATGAGCCGAATCCGCACGGAGTGATTCGCGCGCGGCGTCCGTTCTTCAAGAAATCCGCACAGCGGCACTCGCGTGAACAAATCCCGCGCTTCGCTATGGCTGCCTTCGATGCTGTATACATTATCCGCAAGCAGTCCGAGCGTAACCTCGGACACCCAATCTACGTACGAATGCGGTCGCATGATCGTGCCTTTCGCCTTGTCACTGACCGCCACCATCATACGGGTCGCACTGCATGAGTCAACAAAAAGAGACCCCCGTCGCCGGAGGCCTCTTCTCATAGACGCAATGCAAAATGAACTGCTAGTCGATAGCGTTCGACTCGTCGAACACGCGATCGAGGCCCGTCTGCGCTACAGGCACGGCATGTTGCCGAAGGTCTACGCGCACCTTCCGCAGTTGCGATATCCGTGCAAATTCGGATTTCGCGATCGTGACGCACATCCATTCGATCTCCTGTTCGGGAGCGCGGCGGGCGCCGAAGCGCCTGCCGAACTGTTCAACACCCTTCGTGACCATGAGCGTCACGGGAGTGAAGCCGAACACCTTGGCGGCGGTTTTCACCGCGGCAGTAGGATCGATCGGTTTGGCCTGCGGCCCTCCCCACCCTCTATCCGGTGAGAACGAAACCATCCTGCCCTTGGCCGTGAGACGAACGCGGATGAATATCTGATTCCCCCGCCATCGCTCAACAAAGTAGCCTGAGAGCGGCACGCGACCAATGAGGTCGTCGGCCTCCGCAGATTTCCCTTCGGCTCGGAAGATATCCTCGGCTATCACGCCGAGTGTTTCTTGCCGAATTTCGTGCAGGTCGGTGATGATTGGTCGCATGGAAAACCCCTTTCTGTGGACCATTGACCGAGAGCACTATACAACGCGTCAAGGTCCGGTCAATCGCGTCGCACCACGCGAAAAGCCAGGCACGAATGCCTGGCTTTATGCCTCCTACGAGTGGTACTTCACGCTACGCGGTGCCGTGCACTACGGGGCGATCATCGTCTGCATCATCATCGGGCTCCGCTTCAACGGGCGCAGGCTCCGGCACATGCGCAAGAATTTCGTCGCACAGCGCCGCCACATCCGATTCATGCACCGCACCCATCACGTGAATCGATACGCCGCAGTCGGTGTTCACGCCATCATGCAACGAATCATCGTTGCATTTCGGGAAGACGATTGCCACCTTGCCGCCGCGCACCTTCAGAAAGAAGATGCCGAGCGGAAAATATCCGTCGGTGAGCGATTGCTGCGACGAATACAGGTAGTTCGTCACGCGCGAGAGCATGGTGCGCAACTGCCGGAATTTCAGTCTGCCATCGTACGCGGCATACCGTGACTGCAACCGAGCCGCCTGAATGTCGAATGCCGGTGCGCTCCATCCGCTTGCCGGACGAGCGTCGTCAACAACACGTGCGTTCATGTGTGCATTCTCCTTTCTCTGCAGGCAAACAATGCCTGCAAAATTTGTAACATACTGTCGCGATGTGTCTATAAAAATGCTCAAGGCGGCACTCGCGTGCCGCCTTGAAAGATCATTTGCCGAAGTTTCTCGGCTGCTCCTGATACCAGGCCACCGCAGTGTTGAAGTGCGCGCGATCGAAATCGGCCCACAAAACCGGCGTGAAGTAGAGCTCGGCGTATGCCATCTGAAACGGCAGTAATCCCGAAATGCGATGTTCGCCTCCGGTACGGATTGCGAGATCTACCGGCGGTACACCTGCCGACAGAATATGCCGCATCGGATTCTCATGCACCGCTTCGAAGCCGTGCTTGCGAAGCTGCTGCATGAAATGCCCGAGCTCATGCTGCGGATTCCCCGAGTAGTTCGCCGCCACATGAACGACAAAATCGTCGGCGCCGATCCTCTGATTGCTCAGGCGCTCGAGCCGCTCGTACAGTCGCCGATACTTCGGCTTGTGTGCGAACTCATCAATTTTGCCGAACGGATGTATCTTCAATCCGCCCGACTCCGCAAGGTCAAAGAATTCGCACGCACCATCTTGCAGCGCATCAAGTTCATCATCACTTCTGCGATGCATGTTTTCGCATGACAGACCGAAGAGCGTAACATGCTGCGCACCAATCTCGTGCGCCCACATTGCCACGTTGAGCGCGCGAAGCGCTCCCCGCATGTACGACTCGCGCAGTGGAATACTCTCCAGCCTCGCGTGACGACGATTGCCATTTGGTGTAAACGAAATGTGCCGCGGCACTCCGTTGGGTTCCTTCATATGACACTCCCTGTGATTTCCCCTGTCCAGCCTACGCTCCACACTCTCCGCGTCAAGCAGAAACACAAAACAAAAACCCCGCGAGGTGCGGGGTTTTTGTTGAGGAGTAACGCTTAGGCGCGTTCGGTTGTTTCTGCCTCCGGCGCTTCTGCCGGCTGCATAGCAGCGAACTGTGCCTCCATGTCCTGCACGTAACCGTACTTCTTGGAACCCTTGAAGCCGGTACCTGCCGGGATGAGGCGGCCGATGATGACGTTTTCCTTGAGACCAACGAGTCGGTCGACAGCGCCGGAAACCGCAGCTTCTGCAAGCTTGCGCGGCGTGTTCTGGAACGAGATCGCCGAGAGGAACGATGCGCGCGTGAGCGACACTTCGGTGATACCGAGCAAGAGTGCTTTCGCCTTTGCCGGCTCGCCGTCGAGTTCCTTCTGGATCTTGTTGATGCGCTCGAGCTCGAAGTCGGTGATGATTTCGCCTGCCGAGACACCAGTGTCGCCAGAGGCTGTTACCTGCACACGTGAGAACATCTGCTTCACGATGATTTCGAGGTGCTTGCGCGCCGTCGATACACCCTGGAGTTCGTAGATGCGGGTAATTTCGTTAATGATGTACTCCTGTGCGCGCTCCTTTCCGCCGAGGAGGAAGAGCTCGTCGAGGTCTGCAGAGCCGTCCGTGAGGAACTGACCCTTGGTTACCGTGTCGCCCACCTTCACGTGAATCGAGCGGAGCGGATGGATGCGGTACTCGGTCTCCTTCTTTGCTGCCTTTGCAGTCTTTGCCTGCGATGCAGTATCCGGAAGAATAACGATCACTGTTTCCTGACCATCCTTGATGAGATCGGTTACCACGCCGCTTACGCGAGAGATAGCAGCCGGGAGCTTTGGAATGCGGCATTCGAAGACTTCTTCAACACGCGGGAGACCCATCGTGATGTCGCCGCCTGCGGTTGCAACGCCTCCGGTGTGGAACGTACGCATCGTGAGCTGTGTACCCGGTTCACCGATAGCCTGAGCCGCGATGACGCCGACTGCCTCGCCCACATCGATGAGATCACCGTTGGTGAGGTCAACGCCGTAGCACTTCTGGCACACGCCGCGTGCGACTTTGCATGTCATCGGAGAGCGGACGGTGATTTCCTGCACGCCGCTTTCTTCAAGAACCTTCGCGTCGTCGCGCGTGATCATGTGATTGCGCTTGAAGAGCACATTTGTTCCGTCGAGCGCGTCTTCTGCGAGCACGCGTCCTGCCGCGCGGTCGCCGAATGTTCCGCCGATGTTTTCTTTGCCCGGGCGCGGGATGAGCACGCCTTCGCGCTGACCGCAGTCAGCCTCGAGAACAACAACGTCGTGTGCGACGTCGAAGAGTCGGCGTGTGAGGTAACCTGCGCGCGCCGTGTTGAGCGCGGTGTCTGCAAGACCCTTACGCGCGCCGTGCGTCGAGATGAAGTATTCGATCGGCGTGAGTCCTTCCTTGAGCGAGCTGGTGATCGGGAATTCGATGATTTCGCCGCGCGGGTTCGTGATGAGACCCTTCATGCCCACCATCTGGTGGAGCTGCACGACAGAACCTCGTGCGCCGGATGTGATCATGTCGTGCACCGGTCCCTGCTTGTCGAGCGCCTCGACGACGTGCTTTCGAAGATCGTTTGAGGTCTTCGCCCAGATGTCGATCGTGGAGCGTCGGCGTTCGGTTTCGGTGAGGAGGCCGTTGTTGTAGTTGTCGAGCTCCTTTGCGGCAGCGTCCATGCCCGCCTTGAGCATTTCTGTCTTAACGGTCGGGACGATGACGTCCGAGATCGACCACGTGATACCCGCGTGTGTCGCGTAGCGGAATCCGAACTTCTTGATCGAGTCGAGAATCTTCGGGATACCGTCGAGCGAGTAGTGGGTTACGAGGTTGTGCACGAGTGCGC
>CAZVMJ010000005.1:0-12017 GCA_964628005.1 uncultured Candidatus Saccharibacteria bacterium
CACCGCAAAGGTGTAGCCAACAAACTCCGGTGCAATCGAGCTTGATCGCGCCCAGGTCTTAATAGCACCATCTCCCGGCTTGCGGTTGGTGACTTTCTTCAACAACTTTTCGTCCACGTACGGACCTTTTTTTGCGCTTCGCATATTTGCAATTGAAAACCCGCGTTTGCGGGAGTTCGTGTAATTTATACGAAGTGGTCTGTAATGTCAACTAATTTCGGCATTATTTGGAGGTCGTGTTGCGGGTCGGTCTTTTTATGGTGTAATAACGGCCCGAAACCTACCCCAAAATGCCCGTTCACTCACCTGCCATACAAAAGATGAAGGCCCGGAGTGGGGCCCCGGGCCTTTGATTACGGCCTCTTTTCAGCGCGGCTCAGTAAGCCAGGACTGCTTTGAGTCCGAGTACGCCTATGAGGGCAGATCCGCTCTGGTACAAGTACCCAGCGACCCACCCGCAATCCTGCTGCAGACATGCAAGAACAAACAGTGCGTGAGGGTGCCCCGTGAGCAACCCCCAAAAAGAGAGACCGCAACCGACGACGAGTATGAGACCAAGGAGAATTTGCAGCCCCCTGACCAACTCGATACATCCCCGCTGGAACCGCGCCTGATCTTCAGGCAATGAATCCAGCAGTTTTTGTACATTCGGCGGATAGGTCATTTCGTAACCCTCATCTTTATGACGACTCCCGCTCTGGAGCCTGGAATACCTTACTCCTGTTCAAAGAAGGCGCAAGCGCGCTCGGTGCATAAAAACACAAGAGCCCCGCACGGGGCTCTTGTGAGAAGGAGTTCGGATTACTTTCGCTTGCCAACCTTTCGGCGAGCAACGATGAATACGTTTGAGTACTTCTTTGGTCGGCGGGTCTTCTGTCCCTTTCCTGCCGGCTTACCCCAGAGGGTGCGCTGACGGCGGTGACCGCGGCCCTGTCGGCCTTCACCTCCACCGTGCGGGTGGTCTACCGGGTTCATCACCGTACCGCGGACAGTTGGGCGAATACCCATCCATCGTGAGCGGCCGGCTTTACCGAGGATGACGAGGCGATGCTCTTCATTCGATACTTCACCGACTGATGCCCATGCGGTTCCGATAATGCGGCGCACTTCGGTTGACGGCATCTTGAGATGCGTGTAGCCGCTGTCCTGCGCGATGATTTCTGCGTAGTTACCTGCAGATCGTGCAATGACACCGCCGCGACCCGGCTGCAATTCGATGTTGTACACGAAGGTACCAACTGGCATGTTGCCGAGCGGAAGACGGTTACCAAGCTTTACCGGAGCGTTTTCAGCTACGAGGAAAGTGTCGCCTACCTGCATTTTCTGCGGGAGGACTACGTATCGCTTCTCACCGTCTGCATAGACCGCAAGACCGATGAATGCAGAGCGGTTCGGATCGTACTCGATCGACTTGATCGTCGCAGGAATGTTTTTCTTCTCGAACGTGAAGTCTACCGCGCGATACTTGCGCTTGTGACCACCGCCGTGGTGACGGGTCGTGATGCAACCGAAGCTGTTGCGGCCGCCAGTCGACTTCTTGCCCTTCAAGAGCGACTTCGTCGGCTTGTGGCCGGAAAGGAGCTTCTTGTATTCGATTCGCGACGAACCGCGCGTACCAGGGGTTGTTGGTTTAAGGTGTTTCATAATTATTTAGATCGTGATGGTGTCGCCCGACTTAAGATAGACGTACGCCTTCTTGCCGCCGCCCTTCACCCCCTTCTTGCCGGTTCGCGCATTGCGAACCTCCTTGGTCGGGATCGTAACAACGCGCACCATGCGCGGCGTTACCTTGTAGAGCTGTACAACGGCGCGGATAACATCGCGCTTCGTTGCTGCCGACGAAATATTGAAGGTGTACACCTTATTCGCCTGCTGCATCGATGCCTTTTCCGTAATGCGAGCATGAGCAAGCACATGCGAGAGGTCGCGAGCGCCCGCTGAAACAGGTGCTGCTTCCTTTGCCGCCGGAGCCGCCTTCTTTGCCGCTTTCTTTTTTGTTCCGAAGAGTGCCATACGATTTACTTAGTTTCCTTCTTAGCCGCACGCGCACCGACAGAGCGCTTTGCGATTGTTGCAACAGCCGCCTCCGGATTCTCGATCACGATGTACTTGTACTTGAGTACGTTCACCGGATTGAGATTTGCAACGGAATCAAACTGGACTGAGCCAATATTGCGGAAGCTCTTTGCAGCTGCCTCAGACTTCTCCGGAGATGCGATGAGTGCAAGATTGTGCTTCTTCGATCCTGAGAGCGCTTCGAAGCCCTTAACCGATGCCAGACCAGAGAGCGCCTTCTTTGCCTGTGCCGTCTTCGGCGCTGAGAGATTGAGCGAGTCTACGAAGATCACTTCACCGTCGCGAAGTTTGCGAGAGAGCGCTACAAAGAGAGCCTTTGCGCGCATCTTCTTCGGGATCTCACGGCTATACACCTTGTCGTTGATCGGACCATGAGTCACACCGCCGCCCTTCCAGATCGGAGAGCGTGATGAACCGTGTCGAGCACGACCGGTCCCCTTCTGCTGCCACGGCTTGCGACCGCCGCCGCGAACCTCACCGCGACCCTTCGTGTGGGCAACGTTCGTGCGGGCATTTGCCTGCATCGATACGATGACCTGGTGAATCAGAGAATCATTCCACGGAAGACCGAAGATGTTCTCCGGAAGCTCGAGCTGACCCGCCTTCTTACCCTTGATGTCAAAAATATCTGTCTTCATACGCAATAATTTAGCCGCGGATCTCTACCAAGGTGCCCGGTCGGCCCGGAATTGCACCTGAAATAAGGATCTGATTGTTAGCAGTGTCGACCTGCAATACACGAAGGTTGCGGACGGTTACGCGGTCACCGCCCATGCGGCCTGCCATGCGCATACCCTTTACCACACGTCCGCCTGCGCGACCACCTCCGCCGATTGAACCCGGAGCGCGCTCCTTGTTCTTCTGGCCGTGTGATCGAGGACCGCCGGCAAAACCGTGTCGCTTCACAACGCCCTGGAAGCCTTTACCCTTTGAGGTTGAGGAGACTTCAATAACGTCGCCCGGAACGAAGATCGAAATATCGATCGAATCGCCGCGCTTTGCCTCACCGGCCTCGGTGCGGTGCTCGCGGATGTATCGAGCCATCGAGAGGTCCTTCAAGTGACCCGCAACAGCCTTACCCACGTTCTTTGCGGCGCGGGTACCGGATCCGAGCTGGATAGCCGCATAACCATCCTTCTCTGCCGTCTTAACCTGAGTAACGGTCAAAGGGCTCGCATTGACAATTGTCGCAGCGTGTACGACGCCCTTCTCATCGAAGACCTGCGTCATTGTACCAAGCATGAATTTTTCTGCCATATGGTGTTCTAAGTGAAAAAAAATTGACCCGCCATAGCGGGCCCTCCTTCTGAGTTGCCTCGCCATTGGTCCGATATTCGGACATGGGTGGAGGCAGTATACGTATTTTCCCTGAATATGCAAATCGGCCCTAGGCGGCCGATTTGGTAGCTGTTCGCTTGCGAGCTGTTGTCGGTTTTTCCGCTTCCGTCTCCGGCAAAGGCAGTGGGAGCGTGGGCGGGAGGTTATGAATCGCTTCTATATGAGGCTCTACCCCGTGAACGTGGTGACGATGGAGCATCATGCTTATGAAGATAATGATGATCGCCGACGTAACACCAAGCGTGAGCGGGATCACATAGTCATTGCCACCAAATCCGAAGATTCGATTGACGGCACAGAGGAAATTGCACTCCTCCGGCTGCTGCTTCACAACGGAATCCGGCCCTGTCGCAACCGGTGTCCAGGTAATATCGGATGCGGTCACCCCCTGCTGCATAGCAGCCTCAGCAAGCGATTTCACCATTGCATCAAGCTGTTCGGCTGGCAGGAGCTTTGCTCGGGAATCTTTCAACATCTCCGTCTTAATGACCATCTCGAGCTCTGTCGTAGATGACGCATTCTGAGCGAACGTCGCACTCGGCACTGTTACCGCGAGAACCATCAATGCCGCCGATACCAGGTGTGAAAATTTCATATAGTTAGTTACCTTCAGACGGCTCGTACCACTGCGGGATCACGTTGACCGTGCGTGTTTCTGTAATAGTGCTCGGAGTTGCCCCTACAAGCGCGCGACAGAAAAGCGTGTATTCCGTGCGACTCGTAATGGGACCAGTTACCACTCCTGTGGCACCGGAGGTCATCTGATTCCAGGTACCCGTGATGCTTCCCGGTGCACCATCGCCATTGGTGCCGCGTACGGTGCAGTCACGTACATTGCGGACATTCCAATAGACACGCGTTGTATCTCCGGAGCGAACGAGTGTCGGTCGCACTTCGAGGTGGCCCGAAGCACGGAAACCACCCGGTGTGGTGAATCCTTCAAATCCAGGCTCACCCGGTGGCACGCAGGCATTTCCTACTTGTGTGTATCCTTCCGGGCACGGCGGGCATGATCCACCAACCGGAGTGGATCCATCCCAGCACGAGGTGTACGACCCGGTGCCGGGTGCATACGAGCCTGTGGAGCCTCCGGGTCCGTATGAACCGGTGCCACCCGTATATGTCCCAGTCGTCGGATACGATCCGGTGGTCGGATCCCCTTCGGTATCATACGTTCCGGTTGTCGGAGGATACGATCCGGTCTGGGGTGGGTACGCACCTTGATAGTAGGGCTGATAATACCCTTCGTAGTACGGCTGATAGTACGGCTGATAGTAATCCTGGTAGTAGCCCGTCACGGTGCCGCCTGAAGCGGGCACGACCGCAAGACCGGAAGCAGATGTATCGCTAAACGCTGCTTCAGCGGAAACAAGCATCGGCTTTTGTGCCGACAAACCACTCAAGAACAAATATATTGCGAGAAAGAGTGCGACCGCAAAAAAAGCGAGGCTCCGGTACCCGGCACCATTCAGCTTTTTTATGTGATGCACCATACGTTACAAGTATTGTACTTCATTGATGCGAATTCATACGCGAGGCTGTGAATAGTCTTTACGATTCTTCTCCCACGCATCGAGCACGATACGTCTCGCCAAGCGGCGCGCATCGCGCGCTTCGTCGTTCCGGTGCAATGTATTTTGCAATACTCGAAGCGAGATCGTTGTAGCAAAATGCTCGCGAACCATCGTCCGGAAGCATGCCGCAGAAGCGGATCGAAAGCGACGGATCTGCATCCCCTCCCCAGAAAAAGGTGGAGAGCGCATACGACTCGCACGCCAAGATATCGTTTTTATCCGAAAGTAACCGGCAGTATGCATCGGTACCCCGTAGATCCTGATCAGACAAATCGCCGCGATCAAGCTTTCGCACATCGTGGTTCGTTACGAAGTGCGGAAAATCCTTTCCAAATCCGCCAATACATGCGCTTCGCTCCGGACCATATGGCAGTGTCGTGCACATTCGCATCGCTTCCGTGAGCTGATCAAGGGTGTGATTCGAAATAGTGCCGCCGGCAACCTCAATGAGATGCGGACTCATGTATACGTAGCAGCGCGGTTTCTCGCTGGATGGAATGAGATCTGTCGAACACGGTGAGAGCGGATCCTCCTTCGAGAGATACCGTTCATTTGCCTTCGTCCATGCATCACGATCGTGACCGCCGCCCTGTATCAACTCCATGATTGCACCGCCCACACATTCATGTGATTGCACATATTCGCGATCCTCCGTCCCCGTTTTCATGCAGAACTCAATCGTTTTCGGCAGTGTAAAGCCGTAAAATGACAACACGCCGTGCCCGAGGCCGTGATAGCACATCCCGTATGCGCTTGAGCCACCGGGTGCTTTTTCACACGCAGCGTCTATAAGGGCACGCACCTCATCGCCGTCACCGAGCTCCTGCATCGTTTCAACAACAATCGCGTGCGAGCAGCCGTTGCGGAAATCCTGCGTACACACACGCATGCCATCAATACCCTGCTGCACATACAGCTCGTGCCCAATTTCGTGCGCAATCAAGTGCAAATCGGTTTCCGGCGGCAAATCAGCAGACGCCAATACATCAAACGCGTACGGCGCACCCTTTTCACGCGCGAGCGCCGAGAATCGCTTTAAGAGTTCACCAAAGGTCGGATTACCCTCACCGATCGATGCAGTCTCTTTCAGTGCAGCATCGCGCGTCGTGAAAAATGAAAACTGCTGAAACAGCAGCGCACCGATACAGATCGAAAGCGCAATTACCACCAGACGCCTCGTCGAAATCATCTGCTCATTATACGGCTCTCATCGCGTCCCGGCGGCACGCTCGATCATTTCAAAATTCTTTGCCGCAGCGGCGCGCAGCGTTGCAATACCCTGCGCAGCAGCACGCGGGTCATTTCCCGGATATGCCTTATGCCACGCGTCTTCGGTCAGCGCATCCATTGCCGCTTTCGCAATATGAATATCAGCGCGCGCTTCTTCGTACCGACCCAGCTCATAGAGTGCCGCGGCACGAACACTAAGCAACCACCCGTTCCCCGGATAGAGTCGCAACCCTTCAGACACGACTGCAATAGCCTCGTTGTAGCGATGCGTCTTAATGAGCGCCCACCCATAATCTGTACGCCCCTCCCATCCTTCGGGGTGTAGCGACACGTATGTCGCATAGTCGCGCGCAGACGATTCGTAGTCGCCAAGATATCCGGCGATTAGGCCGCGCATGTAAAAAGGCGCCGCACGCTGCTCCTTCATGCGCTCAATCTCTTCGTTCTCATGGACGAGTGCATCCTGATACCTACCTTCAAGAAAATCGATTCGCGCAAGCTGATGATGAACCAGCGGATAATCCGAATCGAGAGCTGCGGCACGCGAGAAAAAATATTCGGCGTTCGCGAGTGAATAGACACGTCGATCAGGTGTGTCGATGTAGGTAAGCCCCATCTGATACGCGCGATCGGCGCTTGGCTGTATGTATAAACGAATACGGTCGTGGAGTGCCTGCGGAGCAAAAAGGATTCCAACAACAAGGAGCGCAAGCAGTACCGAAATCACGCGAACAAACCGCTGAATACGCATGCCCTATTGTACCGTTTGGATTGACCCTTCAATTTGAGCAATATTCGCATCAATCGCAGCGCGCATCGTAGCAATACCTGCAGGCGCCCACGAGGGATCATTACCCGGATTGACCGCTCGCCAGTCGGCCTCAGTAATCGTCGAGGCAGCAGTCTTTGCATGCAGTATCGTCTCGTACGCTTCCTGTTTCTTTCCTATTTCATAGAGCGCCGTCGCACGCGTCGTTAATAGCCATGGATTCTCCGGATATCGGGGCAAAATCCGATCCACCGCAGCGAGTGCTTCCGCCGGCTTCTTATCTTTCAGTAAGACCCATGCGAGGTCGTTGTACGCGGGCCAATTTCCCACATCGTACGTGATATAGCGCTCGTAGTCGGCAGAAGCTTCCGCATACTTCCCCAAGAACGCGTGCGAAAGCCCCTGTATGTAATACGCGCTCGGCGGTGTATCAGGATGACGCGCTATATGCTCTTCAATGTATTGCAAAGCGCGCGCTGGATTCTTGGAAACAAATTCCGCGCGCGCCATATGATGCAGCGCCAGCGGATGCATCTCGTCAAGCTCGAATGCGCGTGTATACAAAAGCAGTGCCCGGTCTGAGTCATACAAATGCGGATGATCGGGAGAAAAATGACGCTCGGCGAATGCAAACGCCCGATTGGCCGAAGGGTGTACATAGAGATATGCATCCTCCACTGCATACATGAGCGCCATTCGCGATACCGGGGTTGCAATCAACGCAACAAAAATCACAATCGCGACAGTGAATACATTCAAACGCATACCAGTAGTATAAAGGACCCGCTCGGGGTCCTTTATATACGCTCGCGCATCGTGTAGTTATTCGACGCGGGCCATCATTGTTTCAGCGGCCGCCTTAAACTCCGGGGAGAGTCCGAACATCGTATTGAGCTGGAGCGCACTCGCACCATTTGGGCGAAGCTTCAGCTCGTAGTACATAAAGCGAATGAATGAGTCTTTGCTCGGATTTTCCTCTTTCGCAATACTATCAGCCAGCGTTTTTAAAACTGCCTTTGCGCCATCGGTATTTCCGTCTCGATTCAATTTCGCCGCTTGGTAGAACCAAACGTTTCGGATCTGTGTAATTGAGACAACTTTTCCGGACTGCTGAGCAAAATCAATAAACTTGTTGATCTCGTCCGTATAGCTACTCTGATAGGGCTCGCCAATCTGTGTTGCGAGCCGAAGGATGACACGCACGCGATCATATCGATAAGCCTGGTAGCGAGCCGACGCAAGATACTGTGGATCGACTTTCTCCTCGTTGTACGCCGCCTCCTCCGCAAGCTTGAGATACTGCTCGGATTTTGCGACAACCTCTGCAACCTGAGCTTCAGTCATTCGAACACCGTTCCTGATCGGCTGCTCGCCATACCACTTCGAAATACCGATCGCGGCGTCAGCGGTTGGTCGCATGGAGTAGGACCATTCGTAGAGCTTTCGTGCCGACATCTCGGGACTCTTATCAACCAGGTAGCTGTTGAACGGCGCTGTGCTGTAAATAGCAGCAAACACAGAAGGATTATTGCCGGAAATGTAGTACGACGACGCGATGACATTCAAAGCATTTACACGCGTTCGCATGTCAACAGTCTCATCGAGCACAATTGTTTTCATCTTCTCGATATCGCTGATGAACGAATCAACGTCACCCGTGAGCTCAAACTGGGCGCCAAAGATACTAAACTGCGCACGTGCACGCGATGACGAATCGGAATTCGGGTCGTCAAAAACCTTTTGCGCAGCAGTAATAGCATCCTGGAAATTACCGCGATGCATGTTATTGACCACTTCCGGCTGCGGCGGACCACTCGGGAGACGGTTTGTCTTCCCTCCTGAGATGTAGAGAAGAACCACTGCCACCATCGCGAGCACAATGATGACGAAAAGTCCGATAAAGAACCGCCTAAGAAGTTCGTGTGACATGTATATAAATTTTATTTGCAGCCACTGTCGCCTCCGCTATCGCCGCCCGAACCACATCCGGCATCAGCGTTTGCAATACCATCAAAGCCATTCTGAAGAGTGAGACCGTTGTGATGTTGGCCCACTTTTGATGCATTACCCATTCGGGCATAGCCGAAGAGCACAACAAAGAATCCGCCGAGAATAAGAACGGTGTTCTTTAGTTTCCTTCCAAAGTCATTCATTGCATACAGTATCCATCACATCGACGAGAATGGCACATATGCTGTGTGGATAAATTCATATTTGTGCGCGTATGGGTGCAAAAAACATGCGTGCTAGGATGCGTCGCATGATTACGGATGTCGTTCCTGCTGCAGTGACATTCGACACCGGCTCACCCGCCGATCGGGCCGTTGCCTCTTTTCTACGATGGCTGGAGAGACGCCTCGGTGTATCTATCGTGCGCCCGCTCGGGCGAGACGAAACGCCAGCCTTGAGTGCGCCACGCATACTCGCACAACAGCTGAAAGACGCCGGCGTCATCTCTCAGATTGGACGCTTCCCGCGCTACGCAGATGAACCGCAGACACATTGGTGGTATGCGCTCTGCAACGATGCGACACATCACCAAACGGGCGGCATGTCGCTCGATCGCGACGATGATGCACTGTACCCGGCGCTTGCCGAGGCACTTGAGCGATATATCTGGCTTACGCAGGACGATCATTTCGATTCGCCTCTGCGAAGCACTGAATCCGTCATGGCTCGACACGGACCGTACATAGCGCCGGGCGTCGTTTCTGGATTTAGTGATACTCAGAGACGCGAAAAGCATCGCATGCTCACACCGGAGGCGCAGTACCTCTGGATTCGCGGCACATCGCTCACCGATGGCGCTCGCACCTACCTGCCCGCTCAATTGGTAAGCGGACTCGGTGCTTTTAGAAAGCACGGAGGTGTTGCAGAACCCGTTATTCGCCAAAGCACTACCAACGGCCTTGCAACATGGACGACGTCGCTCGGAGCGCGATTGCGAGGCGCGCTGGAAGTGATTGAACGCGAAGCCTATATGATTCTCTGGCTCAATCAGCTAACAATGCCACGCATTGATACCAATGCGATTCGACTGAATGACCCTCGTCTCGATATGCATCTGGAGCGCTGCGAGCGCTACGCGTTGAAGGTGCATGCCGTACGCATGCCAACGGACGCACCGACACATTCGATTATGGTAGTACTCGAAGATACCAGTACCCATGCACCGCGATTTACCGTAGGCCTGAAGGCACACCGCTCACTCTCGGTCGCCATTCAGAAGGCGATCCTCGAAGCGCTGCGATCCCGCAGCGGCTATCGCACGTGGGCAGACGCAGGCAATACATGGGACCCAAACACCCCTCTCGGAGAAATCGGTCATCGCGAGCGCCTCTATTATTGGAGCCATCCTCATCATGCCGCGGGATTGGAATTTCTCATTTCAGGACCCGTGGAAACACCGACCACCGCCGCATGGGAGCGCGATACTGAAGAGGAACACTACGAACGCCTTCTTGCGTGGTGTCGAGAGCAACACATTCCCATCGTATCCGTTCCTCTCACAAAATCGCACGTGAATACGACCGGACTGCACGTTGAGATGGTCGTGATGCCCACACTGCAAAACACCTATCTCAAAGAACCCCAGCAGGCATTTGGCGGCGAGCGATGGAAATCAGTGCCGAGAAAGCTCGGACTTCCCGTTCTTGAAGCACCATATGCCGATAAACCCCACCCCTTTTCATGAACCCCTATCTTGCACGTATTCATGAATCACTGCGCCGCACGCTGCGAACAAAAGAGGGTGCAACGCATAAAGCAGAGGATGTGCCCCGCGGAACGCACAAGGCATACCCGCGCATGAAGCGCATCGAGCTCCCTGCCCCGCAACGAATAGAAACCACGCTTATCGAGGCGTTGCGTTCACGCGAGTCTGCGACGACTGGAAATCCGGGCGCGCCTTTTACGACTGAGACATTGGGCACACTGTTTGGTCTCGCTTTTGGTAAACATGCAGATACACACAAGCGACACTACCCCTCCGGCGGAGCGCTCTACCCCATAGAAACGTATTTCATTACGAACGCCTTCAAAGATGAGGAACCGGGCGTCTTTCATTACAATCCCTCACTACATGCGTTGGAACGATTATGGGGGCTTCCGGCGGATTTTGATATGAAGCAGCTGGCACCCAAGCCGGAATCCCTCTCACTCTCAGGATTGATTGTCTTTACCGCCGTGTGGGCTCGCTCCTCCGCTAAATACGGAGATCTCGCCTATCAGCACGCCCTCATCGAATCCGGGCATATGAGCCAAAACGCACTCCTCGCGAGCACTGCGCTCAACCTGAACGCGCGACCCTATGCAGGGTTTAATGATACGCTGTTGGCACGCGTACTCGATCTCGACGAGACGTCGGAACAAACCGTTCATACCATTACGCTATGCGGAAACTAGCCGAATTACTGCTCAACCCGTTCGATGCCCTCGCGATCGTTATCGGCAGAATGTTCAAACGAATCGCTCCACGCTATCGCCGGATATTCTCGATTGAAGAAATAGAAACACAGCCGATCCTGCAATGGATGTTTGGCGCAATGCTCTTTTATTTCTTCGTTTCGTTTTCCATTTGGATCGGTAAGCCAAATATCACCATAGAGGCCGCACAAAGCGGCGCTGTTTGCTGGCCGTTTTTCCCATCCTGCGGAGACTACTATTTCCTGCAGTACCTGCCGTACGGCTACTCGCAGTCTGCGCTCTACATGATCTTCTACGGGATGATGATGTACATCGTCTATGCCATGTGGCAGAAGCGGTGGGTTGTCGCACATGCGCTCATCAGCATCCTTCTCTTTTGGAAGCTGCTCGTGATCTTTGTATTGAATTACAACGCAGCAGGGCCATACGACTACTACCACATCTTCCTCCTCATTCCGCTTCTCTACGTTCCACATAAGGAGTTTTTCCTGAAGTTCCTTTTTGTGTGGTTCTACTTTATGTCGGTGACGGTGAAATTCACTCCGGCATGGATCGCAGGCACATACTTCTCCTCAATGCAGACCGGTTCCCCCTTTATACCGGGC
>CAZVMJ010000006.1:0-11608 GCA_964628005.1 uncultured Candidatus Saccharibacteria bacterium
AGGCAGCACCTTTATGATCTCCGTTACACCGGGATCGGTTGCAGCCACGAATGCGACTACAGGTGCAGCGGTAACACCGATTGCGATTGAAAACGGCGGCACCGGTCCAAATGGTCTTCCGGCATCGACTTCGGGTACGGTCATTGTCTCAGCTGCGGGTTCGCAGCCGACGCAGCCGGGCTCAGGTTCCGGTACGAGTACACCCGGAGTTCCAAATACGGGATACGGTATGAACGAGAGTCTCATGCTTGTCGCGTTTGCGGGATTGATGGCGGTTCTCGGAGTGATCTATCTCTCGCGAGCACGAGCCTAACCTCGGTTGTGATCACACTGAAAAACACGGGCTTATAGCCCGTGTTTTTCTTATGCGCGCGCGAGCACTGCATCAAACATGCCATTGAGCTCCGCGAGACCAATCGGCTTTGTGAGGTGCGCGGTAAAACCGGCTTCGGAGGCTCGCTGCTTGTCATCGGCAAGTCCGTATCCTGTGAGTGCGACAATGGGCGCGGATATGCCGCGCGTTCGCAGGGCGCGTACAAGTTCGTATCCATCCATGTCTGGCATGCCTACATCCAGGAGGAACAAGTCTATCTCCGAGAGGAGTTCGGTTCCAAGCGCGTCATGTCCCGAATATGCGGCACGCGCATCGGAGCCGAGTTTTTTGAGGAGACGCACCAGCGCGTCCGCTGCGGGCGCATTGTCATCTACAACCAAAATGCGCATACCGGTTGCGAGGCAGCGGTTATTGATGTTGCCGGGATGTTTGACGCGCACATCGCTCCGCGGAAGCGTGATCGTGAATGATGATCCGCGCCCGCGGCCATCGCTGTGTGCCCGCACGGTGCCTCCGTGCAATGTGACGATGCGCTGCACGAGCAAAAGACCGATACCTAGGCCGCTGTTAATGGCGTCTGCGTGTTTGCCTTGATAGTACAGATCAAAAATGTGCGGCAAGTCTGAGGCATCGATACCTGCGCCGTTATCGCGTACGGTAATCGTGGTGTCTGTTTCCGCGGCCGACATATCGACCCAAATAGAGCCGCGTGCGGGAGTGAACTTCACTGCATTTGATATGAGGTTGCTGATTGCCTGTTCGAGACGTGTTTCGTCGGCGAGCACCGATACGTCTCCGAGAGGATACGAACACTGCAGGGTAATCCCGGCTTTACGAACAAGTGCATCGGTGGATCTCAGTGCGCGCTCCACAAGGCTGCGGAGATCAACGGGTGATGTGGTGAGTGCGATGCGGTCCTGTGTGAAGCGTGTCACGTCGAGCAGATCGTGCAGGAGGCGCGCCATATGATCAAACTGGTGCTCAATAATATCCAAATCTTCCTGTACGTCTGCAGAGAGTTCGCGCATTTTCAGCAACTCGAGTGCGCTTTTGATGGGGGCGAGCGGATTGCGCAATTCGTGCGAAAGCGCCGCTAGAAAAATATCTTTCGATTTATCGCGCATAGCGATCTCGTCAAAGAGGCGCGCGTTCTCGAAGATAACCGCGAGGTGGTAGCAGAATTCCTGGAAAAATTCGAGGTCGTCGTTCGTGTAGGTGCGGCCGCTTTCAGCGTAGGCGAGCGTCATTGCTCCGACGGCTTTACCGTGCGAAATGATTGGAATAATCATGATTGATCGGATACCGAACGACGCAATAGCTGCATGATGACCCTGCGACTCGGCGTGAGAACGGAGATGCTCCTCGGTAACCACGGGGATGAACAAGGGTTCTCGTGTGCGAATGACGCGTTCCACCGATCGCTCTCTTCCGAGTGTTGACGGATTCTGCGCTTCAAACTCTGCCAATCGTGCGATCTGGTCTGTATCGCGATGAATGATTGCTGCGCGAACGAGTGAGTCGTCTTCGATCACATCTATAACGCACCAATCCGCGAGGTCGGGAACGGCAAGTTTCGCTTTCTCCACGAGGCGCTGTTTGAACGGGAGATCGAACTGCAGAATTTTTGCCGACTCGACCATGAATTCGAGTTTCGATTCGCGCGATTTTCTTACAGAAATATCGCGTAGCGACACGATGACATAGGAGAGCGCGCCGTTCTCATCGCGCACGGGATCCGCGGCGACCGAGAGCCACCGGTGTGCCCCGGAGGGCGTGATGTAGCGCAGATCCTCGCGCGGGACACGTTCGCCCTGAAACGCACGGTAGACGGGCATTGATCTTGGATCTCTTGCGCGGGTATCGTGATCGAGCACGCGGCTTGTGTATGGCGCATCGGCAAGTACGGATCCTTCCGGTAAGGGGAGCTCGGTGATCGTGCGCGCTGCCTCGTTTGCATATACCAGTCGTTTGTCGGCGCCCCACACTACGATTCCCTCCGGCAACACACCAAAAAACGTCCGCATCATGGAAGGGGTGATGCGGGTGTCAGTGATGGATGCGGTCATTACCGGATAAGTGTACGGATCGGCAATGAACGAATCATGAAGACGACACGGATTACGCCGCCTTTGACGTGTCGAAAAAAACCGCTTCCACGTTATTGCCAAACGGATCAAGAATAAACGCAGCGTAGTAGCCGGCACTGTATTCCGATCGATATCCGGGAGCGCCGTTATCCGTGCCGCCGGCAGCGAGTGCTGCGGCGTGGAACGCGTCTACCGCCGCTTTGTCTTGTGCGCGGAATGAAATGTGGACATTGTGATTTGCCTCACGCTGGCCTACCCAAAAGTCTGCCTTGCCGTCAGTCCCAAATCCGAGTACCGACCACTCGGGATACTCGGCAATAAGCGTGTACGAAAGCGGAGCGAGTGCGGCGCTATAAAAGACCTTCGCATTTTCAATGTTATCGACGTATGTGCCAATGTGATCGAGCATAACGTTTGTTAGCGAGTAGATTTGTCGGTTGGTGGAGTGTCAGAGCGCGTGGCGCCGCGACGCGCGGCGATCCACTCCTTCACTTTATCCCAAGCGGCCAGGCGGACGCCGATGAGTTCAAGTCCTACGAACATAAGCCATGCTCCGGGGGTAAGTGGTGTAACGAGTGCAAGAAAGCCCAGGATAATGAGCAGCACACCGGCGACTTTCTTCAGATATGGCATATGAGGAGTGTAACAAACCCCGGAACCCACAGTGCATAACGCATCTGCGGGTAACCGGGCGTCGTATGATGTATGCATGAAATCTCAGAGCCCGGGCGCGAACATGATGGGAGGCATTATAGGCATCATCTTTCTGGTGCTTTGCATCAGCTTTGTAAGCTTCCTGCAGCCCGCGGATCGGCAGGCTTCGGCTCATCCGTTTCTTGCTCCGCAGGCCGCGAGTGCCGCATCGGTATATCTAAACGATCGCGGATATTTCTCGGTGCGGAGGGAATAGGTTTAATTTCTTCACGTATGCTACATACCCACTTCGGTATTCTAGAGCTCATGACGATTACGGCCCGCACGCAGGTACGCACACTGATTGCACTTACGGTTGGTATTTTCATAGCCGCCATTCCCGTGACTGTTACGTTCGCACAGGGGTACAACAATTCTTATGGTCCCTACATGCCGCGCCATCAGGATGATCGATCCTACGGCTACTATCAGGGCTACTACCAGAATCAGTACCAGAGCTACTACCAAAATTATTACCAAAACCAGTACCAAAACTACTACCAGAATCAGTACCAGAGCTACTACCAACAGCCGGTGACGTATTACTACTACACGAGCCCGTATTCTTACGGCTCCTACTACTACAATTACAACTGGTACTCCTACGGCTCGTACGGTAATCAGTACTATTGGTAGGGGCGGGGCCGCTTCGAGACGGTCTGCTCATGCGAGACTTGCCTCACATCCTCATATGTGGGGAAATATTTTCTGTGTATGGCGCTAAGGACAAGCGGGGACGCCTGATATATAATATGGGCGTCGAAACGTGCGCATCATTAGTTACTTATTTAAACAGTTGCAACTGACTTTATATGGTACGAAAAGCAAATCCTGCTCTCTTGAAGCCAATGGATCTCTCGGCTGACCTTGAGTCTGTCGTCGGCAAGGGCCCGATGCCTCGCTCGCAGGTCGTTAAGAAGATCTGGGACTACATCAAGAAGCACGATCTTCAGAACCCGCAGAACAAGCGCAACATCTTCGCGGATGATAAGCTCATGCCTATCTTCAAGAAGAAGGAGGTAACCATGTTTGAGATGACGAAGCTCGTCTCAGCACACCTCAAGTAAGCGCATCCGCGCATACTCAAAACGGCGGCCCCGAGGGGCCGCCGTTTGCGTTTGTGAAAAGAGCGAAGGTGTTAGGTTTGCGAGCGTGACCGCATCACATAGAAGCGCTTCGAGGTGCTGAATCGCTCCAGGCGTTCCGGAACACTCCCGATATCGATTATGAATCGATTGGTGGAAGCGACGCGTACGCCGGGAATCCGACGTGCCCGCACTGGGTGTTCGCGCATCGCGGTCTTGTTGATTGCGTGCGAGACACGAACAAAGTCGTTGATGCCGTGTTCCAGCAGAAAGGCAAGCACCTGCTCCTCGTTCTCAATTTCAACGCCGGGTGGAGACTTACGCCACCGCAATGCGCCACCGCTCGGGAGCGGAACCGTCTTGACTACGCCGTTCTTGGTGAGCGTTGCGCGATTCTTTCGGGCAAATCGGTCGATCTCACGGGCAAGTCGCGTGATCTCCCGCAAGAGCGGTGCCGATTGGCGAGCGGCACGTTTGACGATCGGTGAGCACTCTTTTTGCGCCTTCGCCTGAATGCTGTGAAATCGTCCGAACAGGAGGCCGATCTCGCGTTCGAGTGTCGCTACGTCGTCCAACGATTCAACAACACGTTTGGATTTCGGCAACTGTGCCATGCAGTGATCTCCTTGTGTGTTACCTGCAGACTGGCGAGAGCATACCGCTCACTGCTTTCGATTTCAATGAACCGCGTTACCGGCGTCGCATATGCTCCTTGTGTACGCGCAGTGCGCCAAACACCATTGCGAGCAAGAGTGCATAGGAGACAACATCGCGATAGGTGTCGGCCACGCCTGTATCAATGGCACCTGCTGCTGCGGTTTGTGCAATTGCAGAGCTGTCCTCTTGTGTCCATGTATCGGGTATGACCGGCGCGGTTGCTGGTACACCAGTGTTCGGTATGCGTGGCGTAGTGCGTTCAATACGTGCAGGAGCAACGGTTTGAATTGAGGTCGATGCTAAGAGCACCTCCGGCGCTGCGACTGCGTACACAATCTCTCCGTTTCGTGTCGCGATCGATGACATATTGCTGCCTACTATTTCACTCCAGAGGGAATAGGAGCCGGCTGCTGCCGTTGCAAAGGAAATGTCGTACTGAATGGTGACTTCCTCGCGACCTGCCATGACACCGATATCAAACAGCTCTTCATGGATGATCTCGCCATTCTCGTTCTTCACCAGGTCATGAATCACCACGTCGTATGCGGGACTGCTGCTTTCATTTCGGACAATCACCGTTTGATGCGCTGTTGGATCGCTGTCGGTGATTCGCTGTGACTCGCTTTCGCGACTCACACGTACTGTCACTGTTTGAGGTGTTGATGTCGCAGGGGTTGCGACCGGGGTTACGGCGAGGGGAGTGGGCGAATAGCCGCTGGTAAATACCGCATTACGAACCGAGGTTGAGTCGCGATTGTCGCCCGGATTGAAATCGCTTTCGTGGAGCAGGGCCTCAGACTCGCTGGTAATGCTCTCGCCATCACGAAACGAAGTAACCTCCGCGGTATAGGAAATCTCAGCGGCGCCTCCAGCTGGGATCGAGCCAAGCGCGAACCGTACCGTAGATCCTTCTTGCTCGTATGCGTGGGATGCGTTGCGAATCCGCACTTTATCGGTATCAATCGTTTCCGCTACATAGCTATCGGTCGCGACAGCATCGCCGTTGTTGAGTACGGTAATTTTGTATTCAACAAGCGATCCAGCTGATATGGTGCCGGGTGCTTGTGCTTGCGCTCCGACCCAAAGATCCGGCTTACCGAACGTGATGTTGCCGTCGAAATCGCCAAAGATATTTATGATGGCCATTATCCAGTTGCGCCCGACCACCGTCTGATTGGCGACATTGATGATGTTCGCGCCTGCAAAAGCGTCACCCGTGGAAAGTAACGCAGTGGTTGATGCGGTGAGATCATTGCTCCCTGAGAGGGCCCCCACCTGTGCGCGATTCGATATAAGTGAGGTGGACGTGCCGCTGATTGTAGTGAGGGATCCGTCCCCGGAGGTTTGCGCGGAGGATCCGGTGACGAGCAATCCTTCAGGTGTTCGCGTCCATGTAACGCCCTCGGGAGCGCCCTGTACTTCGCCGGTCCAGGTACCGGAGATCCTGAACAAAATTGATAGGCCGCTTCCGGCGAGTAGTGAATTAATTTGGTTAAAAATGTTGGTATGCGCTCCTGCCGTCCCGGCAAGAATGGTCGACGACCCGTGTTCGCCTGTCTCTACGGTGTTGTCGCCGGAGTTTGCCCCCGTGCGCACGTCATTCTCTATAGCGCCGCTATTATGCAGATCCGCAACATGCGCCGATGAGGATGCGTTCAGCAGAGGCGCAAAGAACGAATCGAGTGCTGGAAATACAATATCGCCGTTCACGCCACGAAATGCGTTCAGTGCAATGAGGAGGTAATTGGAATTGGCGACGGTGAGATTTGCCAGATTCACGAGATTGAGCCCCGCAAAGGCCGTACCGGAATGGATGGCACCCTCGCCCGAACTTTCGAGCTCGTTCTCGCCGCTGTTTGCACTGATTACAATGTTGTTATCAATGTGTGCATCTTGCAGAAGGTTCAGTTGTATACCGGTGTTGCCGCTACATGAGATTTCGTCACAGAGACCAAGGAAGAGTGTAGGGTTTCGAAAATCGATCGTGCCTGCTTCATCGGTGTAGTTTGAAAACAGAATTGAACCCGATGAGTTCAGAAAGGTGGAATTCAGAATATTGAGAATGTTTGCTACCGCGACTGACGCGCCGGAGATAACCGTGGGAGTGCCGGAAGCCATTTCGGGTACTTCGTCCGGCGTTGTTGTGGCATCGGGACGTGGGAGTACGGAAGTGGTTGAAGCGATCTCTATTGTTGAAGTGCTCTCTGTACTGTTTTGGGTTTGGTTTCCACCGCCAATGCCGTCGCCGGTACTGCCGCCAAATATCGAGGTGGTGGTCGCTATTTCCTGAACGGCATCAATAATGCCGGAGAGCTCCGGTGTCGGGGGTGTAGTGGTTCCTGACGCTTCAATTGTCGTGTTGGCATGAGTCTCGCTGCTCGAACTCCCTTCGCTTGAAGTTTCCAGAGATTCGGATGTTTCGATGGTTTCTTCTTCGGTTGCGTTTGATGTTTCGGTTTCAGTTGAGCTTGTTTCGGACTGTGATGTATTTTCTACGGGCAGTGTGGTCTCTGTAGCCGGTTCCTGTGCGGATGGTACAGAATCCTCTGCAAATACGGCTGCAATTGGGAACGTGTGTATGAGGAACAGTGCTGCGATAAGCTGTGAGGAAAGCAAGACTCGAAGTGTTTTCATGGTGCGGTGTTGAATAAGTAAGGTTCGCTGTTCTCGGATCTACGCTCAGTGCGGTGAGGGCAGATTCGAAAACAGGAAGGGTATTCCTGTTTCCGAAAAAGAGCTGGTGAAAACTAGTGTCGGATGATGCGTGTCATCGAGCGACCTGTAACCGTGAGGTACGAAGCGCTCGATTTCGTGTCGCCCGAAACAACAGTGCCGCCGGTTCCGCCGTCGCCGCCTGCGCCGCCGTTACCGGCAGTGTTCGACGAAGTGGTGGTCCCGGTGCCCGATGTAACGACCGATGCACCGTTGCCGCCATCGCGACCGCGACCGCCGCGCGACCAGTTGTCGCCGGTGAGTGCAGATACCCCGGTCTGGTTCTGAACAGCTGCCGAGTTGCCGTTGGCAACCGTGATGTTGCGATCACCGCCAGCGTAGGTTCGTGTGTAGTTCATCGAGAGGTTGTCGTGTTCTTCAGCCTGCGAGGCGCCGGTTGAATTCACGCTCAGCGATGTCGAGCTCGATGTTGAGTTGTTGCTGTTTGATGCGCTCGTGTTGTTCGTGGAATTTGACGAATTGCTTGACGAGTTTGCGGTGTTGTTTCCGCTCTGGCTCGCGTTGCTCGACTCATTGTTCGATGTTGCGCTGGATGCGTTGTTTGCATTTGCATTTGAGCTTGCGCTGCTTGCGTCATAGTCGAGAGAGTCGTCGTGGTTTTCAGCCCACGAAGATCCTACCTGAGACGTCATAGAGAATGTGACGTCCGATTCGTCGCATCCGCAACCGGAATCTTCAATAACGGTGTCTGTATTGTTTACGTCATTGACGATGTTCACTTCAGCCGTTGCGTCGCCGGAGGTAACGTTGCCGCCATTGCCGCCCCAGCCACCCGCGCCGCCCGAGCCTGCTGTAGCAGAACCGCCGCCGCTACCGCTCGTTGTGATCGAGCCCGCGTCTCCGCCGACGCCTCCACGACCGCCGATCGATGAGTTTCCGCCGGAGTGTGCCATAACAAAAACACCGTTCGAAACGGTTGCGTCATTGCTGTTTGTAACCGTAATGTTGGATGCCGCGAATACCGGCATACCGATGAGAAGCACGCCAGCTGTTGCAGCAAGCGGTGCCAATTTTTTGCTCAATTTCATATGTTTGTTTGTAATTATGTTTCTAATTCCTGGTAATGTTCGTCGACCAGGCGCAACGTACCAAAGCGCGAATTAGGGCTGGATGAATCATGAAAAAAACATCTGCACGATTGTGCAGATGTATGTCTGCGCTAGCGCTACGCGACGTTTCGTGTGGCGAGCGTGCGTTCGATATCGCGCAGGCTTACCGGCTTTACCAAATGCGCATCGCACCCAGCGTCATGTGCTTTGCGCTTGTCTTCTTCCTGTCCGTAACCCGTGAGGGCAATCAGGTACGCATTTGTATGTTGATGTTTGAGTGCGCGAGCGACGTCGTATCCGCTCATATCGGGAAGCCCGATATCAAGGAGGATGACATCGGGATGTTCGCGTGCCGCTGAGGTGATGCCTTCACCCCCGGTATACGCGTAGATCATGCGGTGTCCGCGCAGTGCAAGCAGTCGCCCGAGCGCCTCGGCGCCCGCCTCGTTGTCGTCGATGATGAGTATTGATAATGGGGTGTCTGGCGCTTTGAGCGGTTGGGAGGGGGTGCTGAGCATCGGCTCATATGTGTGCGATATCGGGAAGCAAATCACAAACGTGCTTCCTGCGCCGAGCCCCTCGCTTTCTGCGTGTATGGTTCCGCCATGCATTTCTACGAGCTCCTTCGAAAGGGCAAGCCCGACGCCCACACCTGAGGTGCCCTGCGTGGAGGCCGCAATCTGTAAGAAGGGTTCAAAGATGCGGTTGAGCATCGACTGTTCGATACCGGTACCGTTATCGCTGATGCGAATCTCGGCCATGTCGCTGCGTTTTGTACTAGAGAGCGTGATGCGGCCGCCTCGCGGTGTGTATTTGGCGGCGTTATGCAGGATGTTTACAAGCACCTGTTCTACGCGCACCGGATCGGCGAAGAGCGCAATTTGATCTGCGGGAAGCGAAAGCGAAAGAGTGTGGCCGTGTTTTTCGATCATTGGTTTTGCACTTTCAATTGAGCGCAGGATCAACTCGCGCAGCGGAACTGATTCCTTCTTGAGCTCAAGGCGTTTCTCGGAAATTCGCGAAATGTCGAGGAGGTCATCCAGGAGACGCCCCATTGTTACGAGGCGTTGCTCGGCGCTACGAATCAGATCGGATTCCTCACTTTCGGTGCGCCGTATGCGTAGTAGCTCGAGCGTGGAGAGTACTGGCGCCAGCGGGTTGCGGAGCTCGTGCGCGAGCACGGCAAGGAAATCACTTTTGGCGGTGTCCTGGTTCTTTATCTGTGCTATCGCTACTTCCAGCTGTGTTACATGATCGCCTAGTTGGCGCGCGAACACGCGGCGCTCCTCTATAACGGTGGCAAGGATAAGAAAGATGATCGCAAACATCTCGAGAAAAAGCTGTGTCTGAAACAAAAATGATCCGCGACTGATGTCTGCCGGTCCGTAGATCATGGCGCCGGATAGCGCGATGACGGTCGTAAGAAAAAGTGCGAGCGATGTGGACCGCGGCGGAAACCGCAGGCTGATCCAGAAGAATGGCGCGAGTAGCACGTAGGCAAGTGGAATGCTGGCGTAGGCGGAGATCTGTGCCCAGAACAATACATAGGTAACAGCGGTCAGTAAGCCGAGCGCGAAGGTGTGTTCAATCCATCGTTCCCAGATTATGCGAATATTTTGCGCGTATCCGGTTATGAGTGGTGTAAGAATAAGAACGCTCAAAATACCGCCGGCCCACAGGACACGCCACGTAGTGCTCGGATCAGCAGGGAGCGTATCGGTCGCGAAGCGCACGAGATATGAAACCGTCGGCACGATGGTTGTAAAAACAAGAGAGCCGAGAATCAATAAAATTGTATCGCGTAAACGGGTGAGATCGGGTCGGAAATCAAGGAGCTTAAAAAAGAATCCACCGATGAGTGCCTGCGTGGTGTTGCCGAATGTGGAAATAAGTATCGCGGACAATTCAGAGCCTCCGCTTACCGACGCAACAAATGCGGCGAGTGCGATAGCCGACCACATGCGATAGCCAAAAAGAAATATGGATGCAAGGGCTATGCCATATGGCGGCCAGATGAAGGCGGGGGCAGAGCCCAGATCCATATAAATAAATTGCCCGAGTTTGGCCCCGAGCAGGAAAGAGATGAAGGTAAATGCCCATGCGCCGAGCTCCGTACGATGCGGGAGGAGCGACTGAATCCGGTGCGAAGCAATACCCATAGGCGTAGGATTACGCTTATAAGGAGCGCACTATAGCAAAGGGAGGCTCTGGTGAGCGCGCGCTATTTATTGTGTGCTGGTTGCGCCCGAATCCGGCGCCGACGCTTCTTCCGCGGCTGGCGTAGTTTCTTCATCCGGGGTTGGCGCCGTTTCGTCCGGTGATTGTGTGCTTGCTGGCGCGGTTGTTGTCGCAATCTCTGGTGTTGAAGTGGCAGTACTTGATGGCTCGCCGGCATAGAAATACATGCCAATGATTCCCATGAATACGCCCAGTACGATTCCTGCTGCGATTGATTTCATGCTCCACGGTTCCGGCC
This sequence comes from uncultured Candidatus Saccharibacteria bacterium, assembly GCA_964628005.1. Lineage (GTDB taxonomy): Bacteria > Patescibacteriota > Minisyncoccia > Phycocordibacterales > UBA2100 > UBA10103. The sequence goes on from CAZVMJ010000006.1 coordinate 11,115, forward strand.
CCTCATCCTCAATGAGGGCAATTGCAGGAGGCGGAAGCGGAAATTCCGGTCGCACCGGTGCATCGTTTTGCGCCCCCTTCTCACTCTCTGCTGACGGTGGCGGAACAACGGGTGCGGGAATTGCTTCAGGCTCAAAGGTGAGGCACACCGAATTAATGCGATACACCGGCGCCTCACCTGCAATCACATAGCCAAGATGGCTTTTACATTTCTTGCAGCGAATCTCAAATGTCTCACCCGTTGGATCTTTTTTAAATTCGAGGTTGCGCTCATTGAGTGGTTTTTTAAAAGTGGGCCATCCGTTCTTTGAATCGAATTTGTCTGCGGACCCAAAAAGTACCGTGTCGCATGCGGCGCAGGAATAGGTTCCGGCCTCGAAGTGGTCCCAATATTTTCCAAAGTAGGGCGGCTCCGTAACCTTGTGCCGCATCACGCTGACCTGCGCAGGGGAGAGCTTATTCTTTACCTCGCCGTCTTTCATGGCCCGTAGTATA
>CAZVMJ010000007.1:0-6152 GCA_964628005.1 uncultured Candidatus Saccharibacteria bacterium
TCCGCATCATTCCGCTCGGCGGCGTCGAAGAGATCGGCCGCAACATGACGGCGATCGAGTATCGCGACGATATCTTTATTCTCGACGCCGGCTTCGCCTTCTCAGAAGACGACACCCCGGGCATCGACTACATTCTCCCGAACACGGGATACCTCGAGGAGCGCCGCGACAAGATCCGCGGACTCCTTATCTCGCACGGTCACCTCGACCACATCGGCGGCATTCCGTACATCCTCGACCGCATCGGCAATCCGACGATCTACACGCGCCGTCTCACGGGCATGATGATCAAGAAGCGTCAGGAAGAGTTCGCACAGACCGCGCCCGTACAGATTCGCGAAGTCGAAAAAGATGAAGTCATCCGACTTGGTCAGACCACGATCCGATTCTTCGGTGTCACGCACACTGTGCCAGATTCGATGGGTATCATCATCGAAACACAGTGGGGCGATGTCGTCTTTACGGGAGATATCAAGCTCAACCACGACGACGGCGAACCGTCTGACGAAGAAAAGAAGGAATTCGGTATCTTCAAGGACCGCAAGGTGCTTGCCCTCCTCATGGACTCCACTAACGTGTGGCAGCCGGGCTTTTCAATTCCTGAAAAGAACGTCTACAAGACGCTTGAAAACATCGTGCGCGAGACAAAGGGCCGCCTCATTATCGCGATGTTCGCGTCGCACCTCGAGCGCCTCATCCGCGTCGTGAAATTTGCGGAAGACTACGGCAAGAAGATTGTCATTGACGGTCGCTCGATGAAAACAAACATCGAAATCGCGCGCGAACTTGGCCTCATCAAGTACAAAGACGACACGGTTGTTGCGGTGGAAAACATGCTGCAGTACCCGCCGGAGCGCATGGTGATACTTGCAACCGGTGCACAAGGTGACGAATTTGCGTCGCTCGCGCGTATCGGCAACAAGACGCACAAATACATTCGCCTCCAGCCAACCGACACAATCGTGCTCTCATCCTCGGTTATTCCGGGTAATGAGCGCGCCGTACAGAAGCTGAAAGATAATCTCTCGCGCCAGGGCGCAAAGATCATCACCTACCACGCATCCGACGTGCATGCGTCAGGCCACGGCAATCGTGAAGAAGCCGTATGGATCCACAAGCAGATCCGTCCGAAGTTCTTCATTCCAGTGCACGGCTATCACTACATGCTCCGCGTGCACGCCGATCTCGCCGTCGAGATGGGTGTCGATCAGAAGAATGTGATCGTGCCCGATAACTCATCGGTTGTTGAAATTACCGCCGGTGAAAAGATCGCAAAGCATGCAATCAAAGCACCGTCTGAGCTGCGCGTTGTGGAAGGACACACCGTCTCCGAGCTTTCAGAAGTACTCATGCGCGATCGAAAGGCGCTCGGCCAGGAAGGCTTCTGCGTGGTTGTTGCTACCGTGGATCGCCGCACCGGCAAGCTCCACAAGTCGCCGGACATCATCTCGCGCGGCTTTGTGTACCTCCGCGACAACAAAGATCTCATGGACCAGACACGGCTCATCATCCGCAAGTCGGTTGAGACCTCAATGCGCAATCCGCGCTCTGCAGATCTCGATGACGCCCGCGAAGAGCTCGCCGAGGCAGTCTCACGATTCCTCCTGCAGCGCACCATGAAGCGCCCGATCGTGATCCCGGTAATCGTCTCGATCTAACGAACCGGATATACCCAAAAGGCCGCTCTAGAGCGGCTTTTTTGGTACTTGACCTATTGACAGATACGTGGTACTATTATTTCGGTCATAGCACAAGGAGACCACCCAGATGAAATCAGGTCGCAGCCTCGCAGCGGACGTTCTGATCTTCACCTTTCTTGCAGCCGCCTGGCTGCTGATCAAGGAGGACAAGATCCATCTGCAAACGATGGACATCCAGCGCCTCCAGATCATCATCGCCACGGTCCTCTACTGCGCGTTCATCGGGCTCTTCGGCGCCATGTTCACGCATCAGCTCGCCAAACAGCGGGCAGCGGAGACCGAGGCCTTCTCTCCTCGTACGGCCCTTCAGGCAATCATCGGCTTCATACCGCCGGCGGTTGTTCTGGTCCTGGTACCGCACGCCTTCTTGCGTGCGAGCACGGATCAGACGTTGCTTATGTCTGCCGGCACTGTTGTGCTCGGCGCCATCGCAACGATGATCGGACGGCGGTTGTCGGAAATCTGATCCGACAGCCATAGTACCTTCGCGGCGCGCTTCCTCACGGAAACGCGCCGCTTAGTGTTATATGAGTACCCGTTGACCGCTTTCCTTTTGCATATCAGAATTGTGCCGGCATCAATACAGGGGGTTCTGTCATGCCGCATCGCACCGCACTCGTCTCTGCCCTGTTATGGGCAATCGTCGCGGGTATGTACATTTTCAACACGCTCAACGATCTCCCGATCGTTGCCTGGACAGATGAACATGCCCGAATCGCGTTCATAGTTACGCTCACCACCGTAGCCACTGCCTTGCTCGGCGGTTGCCTCACAATGGTGCTTGCCGCGTATCGCACACCCGATCGTATGCACTCACTCATCGCAGTCGTCTCTGATCCCTGGATCGGGTACGGTAGCGCCTGCGTGCTTGCTGTGGTCGTGCTGCAACAGGCCGCCGGCCTGCAGGATGTGCAGATCGCGCAAACAGTCTTCATGGCCGGTGTTGCGGGCATCATCGCAACATCAATCGCGCGACTCATCGCCGACTGAACGCCTCTGAGTACACACAAGACAACGGCACGCATCGTGATGACGCGTGCCGTTTTGTTGTGCCCGGTCTAGGGCAAATAACCAATGATTTCATCCGCGATCGCCAGGACCTCAGCGCGCGATGGCAGGAAGTCCGCCGCATGCCGATAGTGCCGGCCCCAGTGCTCATCGCGAAACTCACGCCCGCGAAATACCCGTGCCGTGCAATATCGCGGAACGAGATGCATGTGCGCGTGCCCGCCGTGCAGATGCACCAGGTTTCCCAGCATGCTGTAGTTGATGTGATCGGGGCGCCAGGCACGCTCGAGCGCAACCTCCGCATCAATACAGATCGCTTGGAGCTCAATGAGCTCGTCGCGAAGCAATCCCGAAAAGCGCTGCATCTGACCCTCGCGCGAAAGCCAAATAACCATGCGGCCGAGATAGTTCTGATTGTCGGATACCTGCAGTGTCCAATGGCGATATTCACGCATCACCAGATGCGCGTACTTTGGGTCTACAGAGGGATATGATCGCTTGTTCGGGTCCACCGAAACCTCCACTACCAAATGCAGCCTCTCTCAGTCCTATCATTCTTCCTGAGGAGGCGCTAGGCAATGCGCCAACTACCCCGATGACTGACAACCAAGCCGTCTTTCTTCAAACCAGTGAGTGCCTGCCGAATCATACGCTCTTCAAAGGAAAGCTTTTGCGCAATCGCGAGATCTCCATGCGCACCAGTATTAAGCACTTTCAGCACGGCTCCGCGCACTTCGCGCAGCGAACCGGAAAATTTTGTTTGCATAACATATGATGCACTGCGGCGAGTGGGATTCTTATGAAGTCGCTTCACATGAGCCCCATAATCCATGAGCGCCCAGTACCATGTGCGCGGATCCTGCCCTTCACCGGCAGCCTCAATCAGCGGTGTGAGCTCCCGATCGTGCACGCGTCCAGATCCGGTAAAAAAATAATGAATGAAGGCTGCACGCACATTTGTTTCGATCATCATATGCGGTTCGTTATAGGCAAACGAGCGCACTGCTGCTTTCGTGTACGGACCAATACCAGGCAACCGTTGCGCCGTCGCCTTTTTTACGTTGCCCGAAAATTCTGCGACGATAACCTGAGCTGCGTCATGCAAATACTTGCCGCGTCGGTTGTATCCCAAGCCACTCCACTCTGAAAGAACCGCGGCGAGCGGGGCATCCGCAAGCGCCTGCACCGTTGGAAAACGTCTCAGAAACGAGGTGTATTTCTCGATCACGCGCGGCACCTGTGTTTGTTGCAGCATAATCTCCGAGACCATGATCCGATATCCGTCGCGTGTCTTTCGCCACGGCAAATCATGTCGTCCGTGGGCTTTGTAGTGCGCCCACACTGCACGTCGGAACCCTGCGATGTCAGGCTTAGTGCGCCTCGTGATGCGCGCTCGTTTCGCGGTGCTCATGAATGATAGGTCCGTCGATCGGCATAATTAAAATCGCCAGAATGTACGCAAGTCCCAGCGGGAAAAATCCTGTCACAAGGAGCGCTGCAATAAAAAGCACGCGCAGTACCGTGACGTCGATCACGAGATACTCGGCAAAGCCCGCAATGACCCCAGCTACCATTGCTTTCGATGGAATTCGATTGAGTTTTTTCATGGTGCGTCAGTATACCCTACGGTTCATTAGGCTATGGTGTAGATCACGTCCTTGCGCTCAACCCGCACCTGCCAATTCATGCGCTGTGCATGTCGATACAACTTCGCGTTCGGATTAAAGCAAATCGGATTATCAACCATCTCCAGAAACGGAATATCGCTTTCCGTGTCGCCCACCCCGATGGACCCCTCAAGCGTGAGCTCTGCTTTCTCAAGCGCACGCCGCACGATATTCGCCTTGTTCATAATCAGATGTTCATCTGAGAGCGATCCCGTAAACAGATCCTGCGGACCAATTTCATAGACAGTACCGTAGGCTTTATCAAACCCGAGCCGCGGGCAGAATTTATCGAGCACGGTTTTGGGTGAGTGCGACACCGCGAGCAAATAGTAATCGCGCAATTTCAGCTCCTTCAACAAATCACGCGTGTAGCGATAGGTGCGCTTTGACTGCTCTTCCACCAACTGCACGGCCGCATCAGCCAGTTCGCCGTAATGCACGCCTTTGAGATGCGATTTGAACGTGCGAATCACGGCATCTATATATTCCGGATAGTCACCCTCGCGGTCGAGCCACTTCGTATGCTCACGCTCAAATGCCGCGCGCGCACTTTCGGGAAACGCATTGCGCTCAATCAGCACATCAACAATCTCAACAAGCAGACTCGAGCGAAAAATTGTCCCGTCCACGTCAAATATTGCAACGCGCCGCTCTTTCATATCCCCATGGTACACACCACGTAGACATTGCAAAACTGTAACGCGTATTGCATAGTACGCGCGGTCACATCAGAGAAGGAGATCGTGATGACCGTAGTGAACGCAAGCCGGCACTTTCGTGGCAACCGCATGAGCCGTCTCACCCAGCCCGCCGAGGGCCGTGAGGCGCGCAAGCTGGCACAGCCGCGACCGGAAACGCTCATTATGATGCCCGACGGCACGAGTATCGACGCGGCGGAGTTCCACATTCTGCGCTCCACGTCACACCTCAAGCTCGAAGGCGCCATCAACGGCTGCGCGATGCGCATCCGCAACGCCATCCCACCCAAGGAGTGGGCGCAGCTCGAGAACTGGCTGCAGAAGTATCGCAGCAAGTACAAGGATGAGCACCGCTCCAACGACGGCCTGCTCGCCGTCCTGCTCGACTACGCTGGCAGCAAGCTCCGGCAGAAATTTTCGCCGGCCGACACGCTTCGCCACATCATCGAGAGCGGGACCGCGAAGGCTCTTCTTCCCAGGTCTGCGACTGCGTAGACTGCACATTCACCGAAAGGGTACGAGGGGGACGGCACACGCCGCCCCCCTTTCCTTTTTTCCAATATTGTTTAGCTTTGGTATATGAAGCGCGTTGCAGTTCTTATGGGCGGATGGTCGGCAGAGCGCGAAGTCTCGCTACGATCCGGCTCCGCCTGCGCTGACGCAGCACAGGATCGTTACGACATTGTTCGCATTGATGTGAACCGCGATATTGCGCGCGCACTTGCCGATCTGCGTCCGGATACGGTCTTAAACATGCTCCATGGCCCCTTCGGCGAAGACGGTACGATCCAAGGCGTTCTAGAAACGCTCGCAATTCCCTATTCGCACTCCGGTGTGCTCGCCTCCGCACTCGCCATGCATAAGCCGCGCGCACGCGATATCTTCCGCGCCGCGGGCATTCCGGTGGCGGAAGGCCGAACGTATTCGCGCTTCGATATCGCAACAACGCACCCGATGCCGTTTCCGTTTGTTATAAAGCCGATTGCAGACGGTTCCAGCATGGGTGTTTTTATTGTGCGCAGCGAGGCTGATATTCCCACTGAGATTGCCGGCGCTGATTGGCCCTACGGCGAGACCGT
>CAZVMJ010000007.1:6162-11484 GCA_964628005.1 uncultured Candidatus Saccharibacteria bacterium
ACGCGGCGGCACCGCACTTGGCGTTACCGAAATTGTGTCTGATCAAACCTTCTACGACTACGATGCCAAATACGCACCCGGCGGTTCACGCCACATACTGCCCGCTGCAATTCCCGAAGATGTATATACATCTATCCAAAAGTACGCCGTCATGGCACATCAGGCACTCGGCTGCCGAGGTGTGACGCGCAGCGACTTTCGCTTTGACGACACCACCGGCACGCTCGTCTGCCTTGAAACAAATACACAGCCTGGTATGACCGCAACATCGCTCGTACCGGAGATGGCAGCGCATGCCGGGCAATCATTCCCGGATCTCGTTTCTTGGATGATTGAAGACGCGAGTATCAATCGCTAGCGCGACATCTTTGGCCACCGCGCGCGACTCTCGGGCCAAATCGCCGTCAGCTCGTGCTGCGAGCAGTCGTGCTTGTGGGCTTTGCAAATGTAGCGCCCATAGAGCACCAATCCATTATTCACGTACTTCCAATCTTTCTTCGGCACTAGCGCCTCGAGGTCTTTTGAAATCTTGAACAAATCAGTCTGGTCGGTGAGATCAAATCGGTGCGCAAATCGCTTCACGTGCGTATCCGTCGGGATACCTTCCCACCGATCATGCAACTCACCGAGAACTACGTTCGCTGTCTTATATGCCACGCCGGGCAGACGAATAAGCTCCTCCACCGTTTGCGGCACCTCGCCATTAAAATCGTTCACAACGATCTTAGCCGCACCGATAATCGCCTTGGCTTTATTTCGGTAAAACGTCACGGAAGAAATTTCTTTTGTGAGCGTCTTGAGATTTGCCTTCGCGAAATCTGCCGGTGTTATGTATTTCTTAAACAACGGTTCGGTAACGCGGTTTACTACCTTATCGGTGCACTGCGCGGACATTACAACAGCGACCACCAATTGAAACGGTGTCGTATACAAAAGCTCCGTCTTTGGTGCCGGATATTTCTTCTTGAGAAATGCCACTACCTTTTTGGCGCGCGCTTTTCGCGCTGCGAGCTTTGCCCCATGCATGGCGGCATCCTACCACCGCGCTATCGAACCAGGAACACTGCCTTAGTGGTAACCATCACAGTCTTTTCGATGGTTGAGGTGTCATATGAGCCGTAGTCTGCAACATCAATTGAATTCGGAGCCATTACCTGCACCACACCGCTCGCTGCAGACTGCAGTCGCCCCACTTTCTGCCCGGCGCTTTCAGCAATCGACTCGGCGCGCGCCTTTGCATCCTTCACCGCTTCACCCACGAGCTTCACGCGCAGCTCCGGAAGATTTGAAATGTAGTACTGCGGCTGATTTACATTGAGGAAAATACCGCGCGCTGAAAGATCGGCAACATCCTTTGAGAGACGCTCTACAAGGTATGGATCCTTTGCGGTGATCACCACTTCCTGCCGTACGGTATAGCGGCGCGGCGCGTTCTCATTCGATGTATATTCCCGATCCACGTAAATCGTTCCGAGCTCTATACTCTCCTTATGAATTCCCTGTTCCTGGAAATAGCGATTGACCTGCATCGCATCTGACGTAACGCGCGATTGCGTGGAGGCAATACCGTCTTCAAAGGTGCCACGCGACACCACCACGGAGAGCTTTGCGGTATCTGCCGTTGAGGTTGCCGTTGCCGAACCTGTCACCGCAAGCGTATTACTCATTGCATGCACGCTGTAAAACGCATACGCCGCTACAATCGCCGCAAGCACAATACCGGCGGCAAGGGTAAGCGCAGGCCCGATGCCGTATTCCTTAATGGTGTTTTTCATAGGGCAAATGTAGCACCAATACCCCGCTTTACTGAATCACAATGGGGATTTCGAGCGCATCATCGTGTTCCGGCATACCCGACGGATTGTTCTTGAGCAGTATTAGCGTAGCCGGTCCCGTGTAGCCCGTGTCCACATGAATCGTTGAACTGAATCCGACCAACTCGGTTGTCATCCATTCGCCCTGGGCGCTTGCAAAGGTGCGGGCAACTACATTGCCATCTTTATCGCGCACCTGTAGCGGGAAGGTGGCCTCAAAGAACCAGTTGCCCGGTGCCATACCTTTCACCTCAAACGAAGCACCCACGGTTGTCTTCGGCTTCGGGGTTGTTACGGAAACGCGCGCGGAAAGCGGCTGGTCCGCGGCTGGCTCAGCCGGCTTCGGCGTCTCCGCCACAGGGGTCTGCGGGGTCGTAGTGGCAACCAACGGCTCAGATTTTGGGGTCGGAATCGCGAATAAGAGGAAGAGCATTATTAAGATCACGAAAAACAGGAAGATCGCGACCGACATCCACATTTTTGCTGTTTTATCCATACGCGTAAGACGATCTGCCGTCGGGTTAATTACAAGGCCTCTTAGAGTGGCACGTGTCAATATTTCTGCTAGTATACCCCGAAATACGCATATGGCATCGAAAGATGGTAAGAAAAACGTCGTTGTTTTAGGGGGCGGCACCGGCACCTTTACCGTGCTATCTGCGCTTAAAAAGTACCCGGTCAACCTCACCGCCGTTGTCGCCATGGCAGACGACGGCGGATCAACCGGCATCCTGCGCGATGAACTCGGCGTACTTCCGCCGGGCGATGTCCGCCAGTGCCTCGTTGCCCTCTCGTCGCACGACAAACTCATGCGATCGCTCATGAACTACCGCTTTGAGGAAGGCGGGCTCAAGGGACACAGCTTCGGCAACCTCCTGCTCTCCTCACTCGAGAAGATCACCGGCAGCTTTGATACTGCCGTGGAAAAAGCAGCAGAGATTTTGCGTATCGAAGGCCGCGTTATTCCCGCAACCCTTGAGAAGGTTGTACTTGTTGCACACGTCGGCAACAAAATCATCAAGGGTCAGAACGCAATCGACGGCACACATATCAACGGCTCGCTCAAGAAGATTGAACTGCAGCCGCATGGCCTCGCAAACCCGGAAGCTATCAAAGCTATTAAGCAGGCGGATGCCATCATCATCGGCCCGGGAAATCTCTACTCTTCGCTCGTCCCAAATCTCCTCGTAAAGGGCATCCCTGAGGCGATACGCGCAAGCAAGGCGCAGAAAATTCTCATCTGCAACCTCATGACACGTATGGACCAGATGAATAAGAACACCGTGAAAGGATTCACGCACGAAGTGGAATCGTTCATCGGCGGCGAGTTTGACACTGTCATCTACAACAACAAACTTGCGAAAGATTCCCTCCTCACCAAATACGCAAAGGAGCACGAAACACCAACACTCTGGGACGAACTCCCGGAGGATCGCGAAACGATCGGCGCCGATCTTGTTGCGCGCGATCTGCCATCAGGACAGAAAAAGGGCGACATTCTCGTGCGATCACTCATTCGCCACGATCAGAAAAAGCTCGCAAAGACGATCATTCAGTCGATCGGCGCTTAAGCCCGCTCCGTTTTTATATACGTGCGATCATCGGTAGCAGTTTGTCCGCGACGCGGCCTGTGGGCGCGCACCGACGCATCTTCTTTCATACCGAGCGGATCGCGCGCCTGCAAAGCACGCAGATTTGCTTCCGTTTGTTCTCGGGTCTCGGCAAGCACCGAAGGCGGGTATCCGTCGCTTGCGAGCACCACAGATCGTGCATCGATGGGGACCGTCACATAATTAATGAACCGGTCCGGCACCGCCGTGCCGTTTATTTCGCCGTATCCTAAGTCAGCAGCGTCTGCATTGTTTGCATACGCGGTCTGCCAATTGCGAAGCTCCTGCATGCGTTCGCGCGACGGATCATCGGCAAAGAGTTCATCTTCGGTCATGCCGTGCCGAATGAGCGGCTCGAGTATGCGCTTGCGCACCACTGCTTTTGCGCGATCCGCATTCATGCCGGGGTTGTATCCCACCCCGTCAATGAGATACGACACGTCACCTACGCGCACAATGCGATTCTGCCTTGGAAAGAACGCGGCAAACACAAAACTTGGCGCACCCTGCAGACGATGTTCGCGCACTGCTTCACGCAGCGCTTCTGAGAGCTGTGCCACGGCGTCTTCCGCGTGCAGATTCGGATGGTCGCGCAAATACGCAAGACCAATATCAACCGCACGCTGCGCAGGTGTTTTTCCTTCCGTATCGCGCGGGTTTCCGGGCGTGGATACACCATCGAGCACGGCAACACAGTGATCGGTTACGAGATAGCCGTCTTCATTCCCGCGCGCAGCATCACGCGCTTCTGAAAACACCTCCGCCACTTTCCACAGCGGCGGTCGCTCAGCGCTTTCGCGTGATCTGCCGGGAAGACGCACGTACTCTTTCATACTCACAGTATACGACGAGAGTTTTCCCCTTGCGGGACGCATACCTGTTGCTACGATGACCTTACAGCTGAATATCGTATCAAGAGTGCGGTGAAAGTTCTGGCTTTACGACCCGCCGGCAACCCCGAGAATTCGGACGGTGCCCTCCAGACCCGATCGGGAGATACATGTCGTCAATGCATCTCCCACCTGGGAGATATTTGCTTTTATGAAATCAGCGAACACCTATGTTCCACTCATTATCACGCTACACAACGGAATCCGTCACCTGCGGTCATCCCGACAAAGTGTGCGATCAAATCTCAGACGCCGTACTCGATGCGTGCCTCACCGGAGATCCGAAAAGCCGTGTCGCGGTTGAAAGTTTCGGAAGCCACGGCACCTTAATGCTCGGAGGCGAAGTCACCACATCCACATCCTTTGATGCGGAAGCGATCGCGCGCCAAGTGTATAAAGACATCGGCTACGATGATGAACTGAAGATTCTCAACACCATCGTCACGCAATCACCGGATATCGCACAAGGCGTCGATACGGGCGGCGCCGGTGATCAGGGCATCATGTACGGCTTTGCAACGGATGAAACGAAAGAGATGCTGCCGCTCGGCGTTGTGCTCTCACATGCGCTCGCACGAAAACTGGAATCCGTGCGACGCGATGGTACCTTGCCGTGGGTAAAGCCGGACGGCAAGACACAGGTCACGATTGATGACGGCGCGGTTATCACGGCACTCATTTCGACACAACATGCCGAAGAGGTGTCACAGGAAGAAATTCGTGAGCGCCTCATTGCCGATGTGTTCACACCGGTACTCGGCGATGTTTCGGGTATCGAAATCCTCGTGAATCCGACGGGTAAGTTTGTACTCGGCGGGTTCGCTGCAGACGCCGGCCTCACTGGTCGAAAGATCATGGTGGATACCTACGGCGGGCTTATGCCACACGGCGGTGGTGCATTCTCCGGCAAAGATTCCACAAAGGTGGACCGCTCTGCCGCATATATGTGCCGCTTTGCCGCGAAGAATCTCGTTGCAAACGGATACGCCAAGAAAGCACTCGTTTCTG
>CAZVMJ010000008.1:0-11188 GCA_964628005.1 uncultured Candidatus Saccharibacteria bacterium
CAGTCATCATCATGGACAAGATGACCGGTCGTTCGAAGGGTTTCGGCTTCGTCGAGATGTCGTCGGATGAGGAAGCACAGGCAGGTATCGACCTCTGGAACGGTAAGGACTTCGGTGGCCGCAAATTGACGGTCAACGAGGCTCGCCCGATGGAGGAACGACCTCGCAACAACTTCCGCTCCAACGGCGGCGGCGGTTACGGTGGCGGTTCGCGCGGCGGAAACGGCGGCGCACGCGGCTGGTAATACCCTTGCGGTGAATGAAAAAGACCCCCTCGGGGGTCTTTTTCGTTTCCTGCATTGGCTCGTAATAAAGCCATAGTTCACTCGTCTAAAGGCTGTACGTGCGCTACTATTGCCTTCGTGCGAGTGCGCATTGTTGTGTCGTATGGAGGAGCATTTCAAACACATATTTTCATTCCTAAAGCGTGAGAAACTCACGAACAATGAGCGCATCCATATGCGCAATGTTTTGCATGCGGTAATGCGCGAACATCCCGTGCGTACAGTTGTTTCAGCGCCATCGCGCTCGCGGTTCATTTTTTCTCCTTTTAGTTCTCATACGCTGCGCCCCGCGAGCTTCGCGCTTGCGCTCGTGCTTATGGTAGGCATGGGCACCTCGTACGCTGCCGGTGCTGCGCTGCCGGGTGACCCGCTCTATGCAATCAAGGTCGGCTTTACCGAGCCGGTACAAGGTGTACTCGCTGTTTCTCCAGTCTCGCAGGCGCAGTGGAATACAGAACTGATATCCCGTCGCCTTGAAGAGGCGGCCACGCTTGCCGCAAAGGGTTCGCTCAATGACGCTGCTCGATCGCAGATTGAGCAGCAAATTTCAGTGCGCTCAATCGGAGTGGAGCAGAATCTTGAAAAGGTTCGCAAGACAGGGGGCGGAGATGTGGCTGCCGTTGCGCTCGAAAGTGATCTTGAGGCATCGCTCGTGGGACACGCCCACGTGCTTTCCAGTCTTTCCGCTGATTTGCCGCAAGAAGCGTCATCCATTGCTCCGCTTTTGAATACTGTTCGCACAAAGACGGAAGAAACAAACAGTAAGAGAAAAAATGCAGAACGCAGCCTCACGGATGAAAGTGATACGGTGAAAGCGGCGGCATCGAGTCAGAAGAAGGCTGCGGAAGAAAACGTTAAGAAACTGCGAGCACTCGCCGCTACGAAGCGCATTCAGGCCACAACGACGGCTGAGGCAAGCACAAGTGCGATGCATATCGAAGAAGCGATTAAAGACGGCGATCGCAAGTTTCGCGAAGGCAAGTATCGCGATGCGCTCACCACCTTTCAGGCAACCATTCGCGCTGCTCGCGCCGTTGAGGTGAATATTAATGCGGATGAGCAGCTTGCCACGGATGTTGCGGCAACAAAGGATAAAAACTCAGACCGACGTGGGCGAGATCACGACAACGAAGAGGATCGTTAAACATATCCACAGTAGGCGGCGCTATGGAGCGCCGCTTCGCTCATAATGAATCGCATGAAAGTCCACCGTCTGATTGGTTGGGGAATTGCCTCGTATGCAATCATCAATCTTGCGTGGTCTGGCGTTGTGTTATACGGATTCGGGGGAACCATTGCTGGAAGTACCGTAATGCTGCTTGCCCTCGTAGCAGTGCTCGCTATTGCGACCCGTTCACTCGGGTATCGTACAGAACGCGACGTCCTTCCATATGCGCTCGGCTGGATGCTGATTGCTGTGGTTCTGGACGCTGTATTTGTCGTGCCGACAACAGGGTGGGAGATATTTACCGATTGGAATGCGTGGGTCGGATACATGCTTGTATTCTGCGTACCGCTCATTGTGACGCTCGTACAGCGAAAAAAAGCGCAGCTGCGCGCCTAACATGGGACCTTTTGCGCTCCACAGGTTTCTTACGCGACTCGCGCTCGCTTCCGTCCATGCGTTTGCATGGCTGTTCATTTTTCAGTATTTCTATGAATTTTCCGGTTCACTTGCGACCGCGCTGATGGGTGCTGCATCGTCGTACGCGCTTACGCAAACGATTTCCGTACTCATGACCCCGCTTGCAGCGCAGCGTCTTCGCCACGGCGTTCGTGGGATGATGGTGAACGCACAGCTCGCGCTCGCAGCCGCATTTGCGGTGCTCGCAGCCACCTTTAGCGGATGCTTTGGACCGCTCTCTTTCGGCATACTCGTATTTTGTGTGTGTATGGCGGTGTATCGAGCATTCTACTGGGTGCCGTATGAGATTGCTTCACGAAAAACGCCGGAGGAGCCGTATCTGAATATTCTTTTTGCGTGCGTTCCGGCGCTCGCTGGCTTATACATGATGAGCGCATCGATCGCTCCCGTGATTGTGCTTGCTACCGCTTCGGTTCTCTCGCTTGCTTCGATCCTGCCGCTGTATTCTGCGCGCAATACGCAGGAGGGATTCAGCTGGTCGTATCGCAAGACATTTCACGAGCTCTTTAATCGGTCGCATCGCAAACCGCTCCTTCAGGCCTTGTTTAATGGTTTTGAAGGTGCCGCACTTATGATGCTGTGGCCGATTGTCGTTCTTGTTCTGCTTGATTGGTCGTACGCCGCGCTTGGTATTGTGCTCTCGTTCACGCTTTTGCTCACAATGGCGGCACGGCATCTCATACACCCGATTCGTTCGCTCATCCAAACGCCTGTATTACACGCAACCATGACCATTACGGGATGGGTGCTCCGTGGCACTGTTGCGGCGCCCGTTTCTATAGTGCTTGTCGATACGTACTACCAAGCTGGCAGCGGTGTGGCGCAGCGCGGTATTGATTTTGTGACGATGGAACAATCGGCGGATAGTAATTCGTATATTGATGAGTTCACCGCGCTCAAAGACATGGGACAGAGCCTTGGACGTATTATCTTTTGCATACTGACTATTATTGTCGCCGGGACGTTTGCCTACGCGACCGCCGTATTAGTCTTGTTTGCGATTGCCGGGCTCCTGGCCGTCGCATCCATTGGTCTTACGCGGCACATTGAACGACACGCTATATAACAAAAAGCGCGGGTTTCCCGCGCTGCTTGTTTTGATTTCGCGCTAGGCGAAGAGCGACCCGACGACTTCTTTTACCAGTGCGGCGTCGGCATTGCCGTTGAGCTCTTTGATGATTGCGCCCATGAGCTTACCTGCGCCAGATGCATCCGTGACACCAAGCTCTTCCTTCTTCGTACGCGCCACCTTCTCAATGTCCTCACGGCTCGCGGAGGCGGGGAGATATGCCTCAATAATGGCGAGTTCTTGCGCTTCCTTCTCAGCGAGCTCCGGTCGGCCGCCCTTGGTGAACTGCTCGATCGAGTCCTTGCGTTGCTTCCCAAGACGCTTGAGGACTGTGAGGGCTTCGCTATCTTCAAGTTGATCCGTCGGCTTGCGTCCTTTGGACACGAGTTCGTTGGTAAATGCGGTAATGGCACCGCGGAGGGTGTCGACCTTAATCTGTTCGCGTGCCTTCATGGCAGCGATCATGTCGGCCTTTACGTTGTCTGTAAGCATGGCGGCAGTATAGCAAGGTGCGGTGGTACAATGCGAGCCTATGGAAATTCTGATTATCGCGCTCCTGGCGGCAGTGCTTGCTGCACTCATTTTTCTCATTGTTCGCAAGCCAGCGGCAAAAGACGAAGGGCAGAACCTAATGCTTTTGCAGCAGCTTGAATCACTCCGTTCGGCCGTGGATCAGAAGCTTGGCGAGGGGACCGACCGCATGTTTCGCGGTATTCAGATGCAATCAGACCAGTCGCAAAAGACGATTTCAAATATCCAGCAGCAACTCGACGCGATTACGAATCGCGTGACGCAGCAGCTCACCGAAGTGGTACGCGGCGTATCTGAGACCAAAGAGTCTACAAAGCAAGTATTTACAATTGCTGAGCAGTTGCAGAGCCTTGAGCGCGTGCTGAAGAACCAGAAGCAGCGCGGAAACCTCGGTGAAGCATCATTGCAACTCATACTCGAGAATGTGCTTCCGCCGGGGCAGTTTGAAGCACAGTACGCATTCAAAGACGGTGAGATTGTCGATATGGTCGTAAAAACGAAAGATGGGCTTGTGCCGATCGACTCAAAATTCCCGCTGGAAAATTACATGCGTTTTCTGGACGAAACGGATGACGAGCGCCGCGAGCAGTATCGCCGCGAGTTTAAAAATGACGTCAAGAAAAAGATTGACCAGACATCTAAATACATACGTCCTGGAGAAGGCACGATGCCCTTTGCCTTTATGTTTATTCCGGCGGAAGGTATTTACTATGATCTCCTCAATGACACGAGTGTCGGTATCAGTGCAAACGACCTGATTGAATACGCATATCGCCAAAAAAATGTGCTGATTGCCTCGCCGACAACATTTCTCGCGTACCTGCAGACGGTGCTTTTTGGGAACCAGCGCGCAAAAATTCAAGAGGCGGCAACTGACATCATTAAAAACGTGAACGAGCTCGCAAAACACCTGAAGGTCTATGAGGATTCTCATAACAGCATGGGCAAGTCGCTTTCAGCTGCGGTTGGGCACTATGAGAAATCGAACAAAGCGTTCCGCGCGATAGATAAGGATGTTGTAAAAATCACGGGCGATAAAATGAATCTCTCGCTTGAGAGCGCAGACAGGCCGATGCTTGGGATTGAGGATGAATAGCAAAACGCCGCGATCTCATCGCGGCGTTGGGTGCTGTTGCCCAGGGGGCGAGGTTGAATGCTACTTCAGATTCGGGACGCGAATGAGTTCGTAGTCGCCGTATTTGATCGGGCCGGGATTCTCCGGTTGCTGCTGCCGCACCTTGGCATAACCAACGATGGCAACGACGAACAGGGTCAGTGCGGCGACCTGCATGGGGCGCATGTGAGAGCCTCGCTTCTGGTTTTAACCAATCTAACAATGACATCTTGTGTGTATTGTGTCAAATAACCAAAAACGCCGCTCCTGTTCGGACGCGGCGTTTAAGAGCTGTGAGTACGGAGCTGCTACTCCAGGGAGTCGATGACTCCGTCTTTCTTTGTGATTCCTCGCGAGATCGCGAGGAAGACGGGTGGCGCGTGAGCGTATTCCACGCAGACACCGCGCTGGTGCGTCGGTTGCAGCGAACCCTCCGGCTGCTGCAGAAAGTAGACGCGTACGATGTTCTCGGCATAGACCACCCGCTGCGTGAGCCATGTGCCCTCGGTGAGTGCGTTGATGAACGTCTCCTCCGTGTGGCACTGGAACGGCTCATGCACGAACAGTTCATTGCCGCGCTCTTCGAGCTGGGCCATCTGGACGACCAGAAAGACGTACACGGCAGCCGCACCCATGACGAATGCCGCGAGGGCCACTACGATTTCTCGAAGGCTCGAGTTATGGAACATTTTGCTCTCCCAATGCCTCAAATCAGTACCAGTTCAATTAAGCCATTAATGCCACGCGGTGTCAATTACCGGGAACTTGCCATTTTGAGCCATAAATTGTAGTATCCGCAGACGTATGGCAAAGATCGCAATCATCCAGACAGGCGGCAAACAGTATGTTGTCGCTGAAAACGATGTCATCGAAATCGAGCGAGTCGAGGGCGCTGAAAACGCCGGAGATACAGTGACCTTCGATAACGTCTTGTTTACTGACGACGGCTCAAAGGCTGCTGTTGGTGCGCCGCTCGTAAAGGGCGCAAAAGTTACCGGTGAGCTCGTGGCAAATACCCGCGGCAAGAAAGTAACGGTTATCAAGTACAAGCAGAAGAGCCGATACTTCAAGAAGCGTGGCCACCGCCAGGATCTTGCCAAGGTTAAGATCACCTCTCTCTAAAATAAACATAAAAGAACCGCCCGGAAGGGCGGTTCTTTCGTTATGAAAGCTGATTAGCGCCGAGAATCGAGTGCACTCTTAATGGTTTCCGGATCAGCATATTCGAGCTCGCTGCCCGTGGAGAGGCCTCGCCCGAGGGCGGTAACTGAGAGCTCCGGATACTCGGCATGGATATCTTCTCGCAACCGCACCGACGTGGCGTCGCCTTCGGGGTTCGCCGGGAATGCGAGAATTACTTCGCTGAGACCTCGTGCAGTTCGCTTTGCAAGCTGGTCATGCAATTCACGGGTGCGCAGACCTGTCATCTTCTCGGAGGCGAGCGAAATGGTTCCACCGAGCACAAAATAAAAA
Organism: uncultured Candidatus Saccharibacteria bacterium; assembly: GCA_964628005.1. GTDB lineage: Bacteria > Patescibacteriota > Minisyncoccia > Phycocordibacterales > UBA2100 > UBA10103. The sequence continues at coordinate 6,117 of CAZVMJ010000008.1, forward strand.
CCACGGTAGGTACCGCTGCGCTCAAGCGCTGAGAGATCGGCGTCTGCCGCCACAATGCACAGCTGCTGCGAATCTCGCTGTGGATTCACGCATATGCCGCATTCAGTATTTCGGGATGATTGTGTCGTACCGAAGAATCGCATGCAGGCGGGGCATTGCTGCACCGATCCACCCAAATGTTGCAGTGCGTCGACGATCTCGCGACGGGTGGCATTGTTGCGCAGGAGATATTGCACAAAGCGTTGTGCTTGGCGCGGGCCAATGCCCGGAAACTTTTCAAATAGCACTGAGAGTCGCTCAATGGGGTCCATAGCACGCAGTATAGACGAGATCGACTAGAAGGGCGCGATGTCGGTCTCCACCTGCGCCTCCGGAGTAAAATCGCCAAAGTCGCTCTTGTCGACTGACATAAACATTGCCTTTTCTTCGTCGAATCGCAGCGTGACCTTACCAATGGGGCCGTTTCGGTGCTTTTCGACGAGTAGTTCGGTAATACCGTTCTTCTCATTCTCAGCACGGTTACCCTGCATGTCTTCGCGGTGAATGAACATAACAACATCGGCGTCTTGCTCGATGGAGCCTGAGTCGCGGAGGTCGGACAGACGCGGGCGACCACCGCGCTGCTCCACGGCACGGGAGAGCTGTGAGAGGGCGAGCACGGGAACATCGAGCTCGCGCGCCATGCCCTTGAGGGATCGCGAGATTTCCGTCACCTGTTGCACGAGGTTATCGCCAGCTTTTGTTTCGCTGGGCACGATGAGCTGGAGGTAGTCGATGATGATGAGCTGCAAGCCTTTCTCAGCCTTGAGACGACGGGCAACTGAGCGCATGTTGAGAATTGTTGCGCCCGATTCGTCGTCGATAAAGATAGGTGCCTCAGAAAGGGTGGCGAGGCCGCGCTGAAGGCGTTCGAAATCCTCGTCTTTGCGGATCTTTCCGGTGCGGAGCTGCCAAGAGTTCACCTGCGCTTCTGCGGCGAGCATACGATCCACAAGCTGCTGTGATGACATTTCCAGCGAGAAGATGCCGACCGATGTGCCGTGCTTCACGGCTGTTTGTCGTGCGATATCGAGTGCAAGCGATGTCTTACCCATGGATGGACGTGCGGCAAGAATGATGAGGTCTGATTTCTGCAGGCCGGAGAGCATGTTGTCGAGTGCAGGGAAGCCGGTCTTTACGCCGCGGATAGAACCATCGTCTTTCTGGAGCTTCTCGAGGCGCTCCCATGCCTCGGCCAGCTCATCTTTGAGCTGCGAGAACTTTCGGGTGCCCGCGCCCTGCGTGATGGCGAAGATCGACTTTTCAGCCTCCTCAAGAATGCCCTCCACTTCTCGTTCCTCCTGGAATCCGAGTTCGGAAATCTGCATGCCAGTATCAATAAGACGACGCAAATTAAACTTCGCGTGTACGATATTGGCGTAGTGTTTCGCGACGCCCGGCGACACGGAAAGGTTTGCGAGTTCAGCAAGCGCCGAAACGCCGCCGATGTGATCAAGCTGGCTGCGATCTTTCAAGAGCGCAGCAACGGTGACGGAGTCTACCGGCGTGTCCTTCGAATAGAGTGAAAACATCGCGTCGTAAATAGTGCGATGAATGCCTGAATAGAATGAGTCAACCTTAATGGCGTCTACAACGTCGTGCATCGCTTTTGGATTCAAAAGCAGCGTCCCAAGCAGTGCTCGTTCCGCGTCCAGATTCTGGGGAGGGACACGAAGTGTAGAGAAGTTCGAAAAGACGCCGCCGGCAGCCTTTTCAGACCCGGTGCGGTTCGAATCTCGTCGTGATGCTCGGTCTTTTTCGGCCATAGGGCTGTGTGTGGATGATTGTACGTGTCCCGAGGGTCGGCGTTTTCGTGCCGAAACAGGGACGACCTGTGGATATCCGTACCTGCATGATACCGCATTCCGAGCCATCCGGGTGGCCTCTGAGCCGCAGAGGACCGGTCCCTTGACGCACACCCAATGATTTGATAAAACCTAAACCACAGGAGTAAAAATAGTCAAATCGCCCTTAGGGCACCCCACCACTTACCATGCTTTCATTTTCGCCAAAGTCAGTGACGAAAGAGCTCTTGCTTGAGCTGCCGGACCGATCGCGCCGCGTGCTGATTGATCGCTTTGGTCTCTCGGCGAAGGGTGAGCAGCGCACGCTTGATGCCATCGGACAAGAATACGGCATTACGCGCGAGCGCATTCGTCAGATTGAAAATCACGGTCTCGCAGCGGTGCGCGATTCTGATTCGTATACGAGCCACGAGCCGTCCCTTGAAGATCTCAAGAAGGCGCTCCTTACGCTTGGTTCGGTTCTTGCTGAGGAAACCATTCTTGAACATGTCGCTAAGCAGGAGGCAGACCACAACCACATAGTATTTCTCCTCACCGTCGGTCATCCGTTTTCATTCGCGCGCGAGAACAACGATTTCAAAGCTCGATGGCATGTTGATGAATCACTCTCGGAGCAGGTGGAAAACGCGCTCCATGCCCTCTATGAATCTCTCGAGCCGAATCGCCTCACGCCGGAAGATGAGTTTTTGCAGCTTTTCGCAAAGCATCTGAAGAACGAGGGTGTAAAGACGCGCACCGACGACGTGCTCTCGCGCTGGCTCATGATCTCAAAGCGTATCGGACGCAATCCGCTCGGTGAGTGGGGTCGCGTTGAGTCTCCGCATGTTCGCATTAAGAACACTCGCGATTTCGCATACCTCACGCTCAAGCGACACGGCTCGCCTATGCACTTCACCGAAGTGGCACAGGGCATCGAGAAGCTGTTCGGACGCGAAACGCATCCCGCAACCACACACAACGAACTCATCAAGGATGGACGCTTTGTACTCGTGGGTCGCGGCTTGTACGCGCTTAAGGAGTGGGGCTATGAGCCAGGTGTAGTGCGCGACGTCATCCGAGGAATTTTGGAACGCGAAGGTCCGCTTTCTCGCGAAGACATCATTGATCGCGTGAAGCGCGAGCGATACGTGAAAGATGCAACCATCGCCGTCAATCTTCAGAACGGTATGTTCGTCCGACAAAGCGATGGACGATACGGACTGTCGAAATAAACAACAATGAGAGTTCAACAAACGACCGCAGACCGCGGTCGTTTGTCATTTATGCTGTGTGTTACCGCGCCATGAACACGTGCTGCGTGATATCATTTCCGCATGTCGGGGGGACACGGCTCTTCCAAGACGGGAATTCCTCCCGTAGATTGGGCAATTTGGCTCATCAAGCTGGTTTTTAGTTTGGAAAAACAGGTTGATTATATGGGGAAGTGGGGCGTATCGCGCGCCTTGTACTTAACGCTCGTCTTTTGCGGCCTCTTTTTCATTCTTGGACATCTCATTCCGAATCTTTTCTACTTCACGCTCCGCTGGATGTTGGGCACCGCTCCGATTTGGCTGCCAGTTGCGCTGTGGATGGCGTGCTGGAACGCATGGGTGTGGTATGTGCAAGCGCTCTTCCTCTCGAGCCGTAATCCGATTCTTCTCGAAGTAAAAATGCCGCGCGATATTACAAAGTCGCCGCGCGCTATGGAGCTCGCCCTTACGGGGTTTTCTATCTCGTCCGGCGAAACAACATTTATCCACCGCGGATGGAAAGGGCAGATTCGTACGTATTTCTCATTCGAAATGACGAGCTTCGGCGGTGAGATACATTTCTACATCTGGTGCTGGAAGAATTACCGATCCGCAGTGGAAATGGCAATGTACGCACAGTATCCGGAGATTGAACTGGTGGAAGTGGAGGACTATGCATCCAAGTTCCGGTACGATCCGAAGGTGCATTCATGCTTTGCGACCGACTTCCGACGCGAATCGCACGCAGATCATGACCTCGTGGTGGGCACGCGCAATGTGGATGCGTATCCGATCCGTACGTACATCGATTTCGAGCTCGACAAGGATCCGAAAGAGGAATTCAAGGTAGAGCCGCTGGCGATGGTGGTGGAATATCTCGGTGCGCTTACACCGGGAGAACAGACTTGGGTCCAGATCGTATTCCGCAAAGCAGGTAACTACGATCATGTGCTTTTCCCGGACAATATGGAAGATGAGTGGGAGCAGGCGGTTCATGACGAGGTGAATCGTGTGCGCTTCAAGGCGACAAGCAGACCGCATGATCCGCACGGTCATGGCGATCCGCATGAAGATGACGACCGCGCCTCATTCCCGCACCCGACCGAATCGCAAAGGGAGCAACTCCAATCGATGGAACGAAATTTTGGGAAACACCCCTTTGAAGTGGGCATGCGAGGCATCCATATTTCATCGAAAGGCTTGCATGGTCCGTCGTATGCCGGCTTGCGCTATCTGTGGCGCCCATTTAACAACCCGCAATTCCGCTCTGCGCTCAAGCCAAAGCGCTGGACCAACGATTTCGACTATCCGTGGCAGGATATTAACGGTTTCCGCAATGAGTTGATGATTCGCCGATTCCTCGACGCATACCGGCGCCGCAGCTTCTTCACGTCGCCGTGGAAGACACCAACATTCGTTATGACAAACGAGGAGATTGCCACCATTTGGCATCCACCGAGTCGAACCATTCAGACGCCGGGTCTTGAGCGTATTCCGGCGACAAAAGCGTCTGCACCGATGAATCTTCCCCGATAACTATGAAAGAACTGATCAATGAAATTCGCGCTCTCGCGGGAGATATCACGATGTTTGTAAAAACGTTCTTTATGACCAGTGATGCGATCCAAGAAGACTTGTCGCGCCGCTGGCGGCCACATGCCAATCGTCGAACACTCGTCATCCTTGCGACAATCGGTACCTTTGCCTATGCCGGCTATGTGTATGTCGTTGAACCTCCGATCGAGTTTCCGGTGCATCAGCTGATTACAGTGAGCGCCGATCAATCGGTGGAGGATATTTCCTATGCGCTTGAGGCGCAGGGCGTGATTCAGTCGCCGCTCGCATTTCGCGTGGCCGTGCGGGTGCTTGGTACCGATCGTTCGTTGCGAGCGGGAGATTACCTTTTTAAGGAGCCAAAAGATCTCATTTCAGTCGCGCGTGCGATTTCTCTCGGTGCGTTTGGTCTTGAGCCGGAAAAGATCCGTATACCTGAAGGTGC
>CAZVMJ010000009.1:0-11149 GCA_964628005.1 uncultured Candidatus Saccharibacteria bacterium
TTACCTTCCGCATTCACCGGAATAGCCGCCACTTCGCGACCGCGACGGTCGTAGATACGAATCTCCCCCTTCGGCTGCAGCGCCTGATTTCCAATATTCTCAAGTTGGTAGTTGAAGAGAATGTCGTCACCGGAAAAGAAAAAGTTATCTGTTAGAAACTTGTTCAGCTGCATGACCTCTTTTACATCCGCCTGCACTTCTGTGTTCACCGTCACAACGGCAAGCGGACTGCGCGATTGCGCCTCGACGAGCGTCGACCCTTCATAAAACGAAACATCTGCATGATAGGTACCGGGAAGTGCATTGAGATTCACGCGAATCACAAACGGCACTTCGCGCGTTTCTCCCGGCATAAGATCAATCACACCGCGTGATAGCTCGATCCAGTTTGCGAGCGAATCTTCGCGATCCGCACCCGTTTGCGCTGAAACAAACGCCTCCGGTCCGCTTTCAGGGTTCACATCGTTGATCACCGGATACAGATTCAGCTTGCGCGTCGTCGTGTTTGTGAGTGTGATCGACTTTTTCAGAATGTCTCGGGCCTTCGCCTTATCGTCAACAACGATCGGCGTCACGGTTACTTCGCTTGAAGTCTGCGCGCGCGTTACAAATGGCGCGAACATAAGGAGTGCAATGACACTCAGTACGATTGCAGCCGCTGCGTTTCTCGTACCAGTCATAGCGAATGTGTTTGTAAGCATACCAAGAAATTTCATTTGAAATTGTGCACAATTTAGAAAACGGGGGTTACGATGTAGACGATTGCGCTTTCGTACGAGCCTGCATCCTGCAATTCTTTTACTTCCACCTTGTACACCATGTCGGTCGACTCACTGACAGCGGGTCCGGAACTATATGCAACCTCGGTCGGATACTCAGTAAAGCGTGCAAACGTGTCGTCGGCAGCAAAACGAGTTGAGCCGCCCTCCAGCACATCTTTACCGGCGTGATAGCCATAGCAACCGGTCGATGTTGCAGCACATCCGCTTGTCCACCCCAGGGGCGCATCGTTAGTAGCGCTCACCGGCGGAATCTCATCTGACTGATTGCTGACGAGTCCGCGGCGCTGATACGCAAACACTTTGTATCCGGATCCTGCATTTGTGGAAACCGTAAGACGATGCGCCGCAATCGACGGATCGTTAATCGCAAGCTGCCCGAACGCAACAGCGCTTGGCGTCGTTGTTACTTCCGTGGTTACGCCTTCTGTGGACAGACCGGATGAAAGTCCTGATATTGAAAATGTCAGCGATCCGCCATCAACGGTGAGACTTGGATAGCTCTCGCCTGTATTCAGTGGAATCGGCACATCGGTTTTTCGATCGACGAGGCGGAAATAGTAGACGGTGCTTTGAATGGCATCAGTCTGCTTGATCGTAAAATCATATTCCTTTCGGGTGCTTGCAAAGTGAAAGAACAACGAGGTTGAGGTTCCTGATTCGTTGTACGAACCACAGCCGTTACCAACGCCTCCGGTACAAATCTGCGCATCCGAAAGTGTTGATTCATCAATCACGCCATTGTCAGTGCCGCCTCCGTTTGCGTAGCACCAGGGCGAGGAGGGGCCGCATGTACCCTGCTCCGTAACGTAGTACACGCTCTCGGTGAAATCTGACGATGTCGAATACTGGAGGCGAAGTTTTATGTTTGAGACGCCGGAGCCGCCAAGATCATTGACGGTGATGCGCAGTTTCAGCGGATCGTCATACCCAACAGCACTTGGCGCGACGTTCTCACCGGCAAGCGGGACGGTTGGAGTTTGAGATGAATAATCGTCGTACCAGCGCCAATTTTGTGTAGCAAGCGGTGTCGTTTCCCCAAAATACTCGTATCCCGCATCAAGTCGAAAACTCGAACTCTGGGATTCACCAATTGCATCAGTAAAACTGCTCTCGAAAGCCTGGAAATTCGTTGTCGTAGAATACCCGCCGAGTTCAGAGAAACCGGCAGTGTTTATTTTGAACGATGTACCGGTCAGCTCATCGGCAAACACCAGCGATGCGGTGACGCCTGCAAGCACCAACGCGCACAGTACGCCTATTATCTTATGCCGTGTGCGCGAAGACATCATATTATTCCGTGGCTCCCGTAATCGGACCAACTTCGATAATTAAACGCTCCGACGGTCGGTACAGAATGGCGCGCTGCGATGCGAGATACATGAGCACCTTGTCGCCCACCTGAGCGTTCTTAAAGAACACCTGCCCTTCAAGCGCGTGCATATCTGAGACCGTTGCGACTGTTGGCGTCTCGTCTTCAGGCAATAGCATGAGCTCGCCCACCTGTTTTGCAAGCGATACAGGATCATCGCTCACAAACAGCGATGATTTCGAAAACGCGAGCACCCCCGCAACAATCGCAAGCAATGCCACCAGTGCCAGTGCCGCATACAGCACGGATCGCTCGGCACGCGCACGCGGCCGCATTCGTGCTTCGGTGCGCACCGTCTCGCGCACCGGCTCAGGCGGTGTATCACGCAGTGAAACCGGCTTCGGAGCCGGCGGCGAGAATGTTTGATGATTTTTAAGATTAATGGTCATTGTTATTGGCGCGCACCTTCAATAGACTGCACCACGCGCGATGTCGGCTTCATATTCTCCCAGAATGAAATGGAGTCTTTGCGGATGTACATAACATCTTCCGGTCCATGGAGCTCACCTCCCAATTTCACCAGATTGAGGTTCGCGCCCTGCAAGTCAGACGCCTCCTTGAGGTAGTACACATTTGAAAGCGCGACGTATTCATCGCTGATGTTTGAAAGCTTCCCGAAATACACCTGACCATTCTCAAGAAAGACCGACTGCCATGCAGCTTGGGGAACTGCGGGGAATGACACGTCTGTTGTTTGTCCAAGCATCAGGTACGCACCAGCAGCAACAAGCGCTCCGATAAACCAAAAACCGATGCCGACAATAATTCCCTCTTTAATAGAGCTGAACATACATTAATTTGTGCGATTGATGGTAATTTCTGTCATTGGCGTAACCGGCTTCCATCCGCCGCGCGCACCCTGTTCGCCAATGAGCAGATAGTACGTGCCGTTCGGAATCGTATTGGGGAGTTCATCAATTTTATAAGTGAATGAACCGCCCTCGCATGGATATGCCCTGTTTACAACGTATGACGATGGATCGGCGTCGTAATCCTCCGCCGTGCGGTAGACCAGCACAACATAGAATTTCTCGGAGCATGTACCGGAAAGATTCAGCATACCGCTCTGTGTATCCACGGTCGTCGACAACGCCTCCACGGCATTTCCGGGCGCGATCTTTGTCGGCACCTGCTTACCCGAGAGCGCAATTACGTAATCAGGCTCCAGGCGCTCGTTCAATTTATTGAGCGGAATGATTTCACGAACAACCTCCTCTTGTGTCGGTGTAAGCGTTTCCGCCACCACCGTAAGAGGCTCCGGTTCAGGAATAACGATCTCCGGGACAACTTCTTCCACAGCGGGTTCGGGAACGATTTCAATCGGCGGTAAGACCTCATCCGAAGTCGATGTGCTGACCTGAATGATTTCCATATCCTCAGTGGCAATACTCGTCGGATCTGATGTCTCTTCAAGGTCCTGCGAGGTTGCCGTCTCCTGGGATGCAGCCGTTTCTTGCGACGTTGCCGTATCCTGCACCGCGTCAGCTTCAGATACCACTGTTTCCGCAGTGGTTTCGTTTGAAGAAGCATCTGGAGTAGAGCTTTCGATCACCGGCACTGTTATTTCAACTGGGGTCTCCGGCGCATTGATTGCGGCTGGTTCAATGGTCTCGGCAGTCTGCGCAAATGCAATATACGGAACAAGCATCATCACGCTAATAATTGCTGAGACGGTCTTTGTAATTGTTGTGTAAATCATAAAGCCTTGTTACGAATAAATTACTGATCTGATTCCAGGTACCAACCGCCGAAGTCGAATGTACCAATGGCGGCCGCAACGTTTACGTACCAGAACTGCGGCGCAAGGTATGTGGTGTTTGTCGGAATATTTGTGGTAAGTGTCGTGCTTGCGAGCTCAAAGCCGGTGTTGAGATTCTTCACGCGATAGCGAATCACGCTGTCGTTTGGTCGCGCAAAGAGTACGAGCTCGTACAGCGTTGAGGTGCTCACCGCAAAGTTTGTGCCGAGATTAAATACCGTGGGAGCCGTACCGGCAACGTTGTGTACAAAGCTCCAGTTGCCGGTGCTTGCGTTTATCGCAACACCAACGCGTCCAACGCCGGTTCCGGTAACGAGCGGGTCGAGATTTGTCGGGTTTGCAATCGAATCTGAAAGCCCAACGAACGCGCGGTTACCCGTCTGCGTTACCGATGTGCCGAAGCGAATCGTGTAAAAGAATCCGCCGATCCCTGCTGCATTACCGCGCGTCACCATCAGCGTGTTCTGTCGATGGTATGTAATCGTGTTTGCCGTTGCACTTGTGCTAAATGTGGCGCGTCGTGTCGATGTGAGCAGATTCGTGGTGGCCGGCGTCGGGTTTGCAGCCGTTGTCACGGTGTTTGTAAACAGAGTACCGTAACCACCGATGAAGGTCGTTGCTGTTGCGCCGCCCGCAGGCATCATAAGAGCGGTGCGATTAAAGCCGAGACCAGCCTGGAATGGTGTATCTACGCCTGATGGGCCCGTCCACTTCGGCATAACGCGGCCGGCAATATCTTTTGCATAAATATTAAGCTCTCCCTCAGGAGGATTTACCGGATCGGTGGTTGTCGAGAGCGACATGATACCCATGCCGTTGAGCGCAAACATTACGCGATTCGAGCTCGATGCGACTGCAAAGATGTCGGTTGCCTGCGTGGAAGATGCTCCGGTGAGGACGAGCGTGTTGCTTGCAAGCGACCAATTAAATTTGTTCGTTGCAGTGAAGGAGCCGTCCACGTTGCGGAACTGTACGTCACCGGTTGAGCTTGCCGCCTGTCCGCCGCACGTCACCCACGAGGTGCTGTAGCAGCGGAATGCACCGAGCACACTGTTGTAATACATCGCACCCGCGGTGCCCGGTGTTGCAGGGTCACCGGCAGTGTTCTTAGTGTCGAGCACGAGCCAGCTTGGCGCATCGCTTCCGATACCGGTGCCGATTTTGACGCGACTATTAATAGTATCGATACCGAGCATCTGCGGCGTTGAAGTGCTGCCAAAGGTAAGACCCGCGGTTGAGGAGACGTTCGACTGCAATTGCAGCGCGTTTGTTGATGTGGAGACAATCGTGCGTGCATACATGCGGAACGCTTCAAATGAGGTTGAGGTTGCATTGCCGAATGTCTGCAAACCGGTCCATACATTCGGATTCGCCAGGTTGAGCGCCACGAGTACGTTGCCCGAGTTCGGCGATACCGTGAGCGAAGTATTCGATGCGGAGACCGAGTTTACCGCACCACTGAGACACACGCCGTTAATCGCGAAGCACCCTGCAGTGAGATTAATGCCGCCGGCCGCCGTCGATGTGCCCGCGGTCAGATTAAGACGCGATGCACTGATCGCTCCCGCAAACGTTGACGTGGAGTTCGTGCCGCCGACGCTCAAGAATCCTGCAATCGTTGAAGTGCCTGCAACGGAGCCCTGCAATACAGTGCCGTTCGCAGCACCGATTGAGATCTGCTGGAGCGCGGAGAGCGCAGTTGATGAAGCGTATGGGAGCTGCGAAGCGACCGACGTAGACGTCGCAATGAATGAGGCTGCGGTCGGCGTTGATGTAGCAACAACCGCACCCTGCGCATTGGTCGAAAGAATTGCATTGCGCAGGTTCGATACCACGAGATCAGATGATGATGCGGTCGCAGCACCGGTAATGTTGTTCCCTGCCGCTGAAATTGAACCGGAGAGCGTAAACGCGGCGAGCGATCCGAAGCGTGCAGTGTTTGCGAAGAGGTTTGTTGAACTAGCAGTACCCGTGAAGAACGATGTTGACGTAGCTCCGGTTGCCGTGATGTTTGCAAACGCATTCACTCCGATGAATGTGTTGTTTTTATACGTCGTCGGAACGGTGGTCGATGCCTGCATGTAGTAGTCGGTTGAGGTGGTTGAGAAGAAGTACCCCTTGTCGAAAAGTCCAAGTGTTGTCGTTGAGAGACGCGAGTTAAAGAGATTCCAGTCAGCAGATGAGATGTATCCGTTCTGCGTTGCAGTACCCTGCTGGATCGAAAGCGTGCCGCCGGAGAATGAGAGCGGTGCAGACACACCTGCAGCGGCAACAACGCCGCCCGGTCCGGTGTAGAGAAGCGAGTTGAGAATGCTTGAGATCGTGAGGTTTGTGGTGGATGCGCTGCCGGTCGAGAGGCTCGTGGTAGTTGCGCCGGTTGCCGTGATGTTGCCGAAGGCGTTGGTGCCGGTGAAGGTGTTGTTGGTGTAGGTCTTTGGTACCGTTGAGGATGCTTGCATGTACGCGTTTGCCGACGTTGTCGAGAACGCATTGCCGGTGTTCTGGCCGAGGAAGTACTGGGCTGACGTAGTTGAGAACGCAAGACCAAGCGATGAGAAGTGCGACGCGGATGTCGTGGAGAAGAAATTGCGTTGTGACTGCCAGAAGTCGGTTGAGCTGGTTGAGAATGAGAGACCTGCCGCAGAGAAGAAGCTCGCCGACGATGTTGAGAAGAAATTGTTCTGGCTCTTCCAGTAGTCAGAGGAAGAAGTGGAGAAGAAGAAGCCTTTCGAGATGCCGTTAAGGTAGGTCTGGACGCGCGTGTCGTTGTAGTAGCGGTTGCTCGAGCCTTCCGCAAGCGCATCGGTGGTCGTTCCTGCAATCACACCCGCGACGCGGTTCGGGGTGTAGTAGAGGTTGGAGCCTTCCGGCAAATCAGTCGTGCTCTTGGTTGCGAGCCATGCGTTTGCGCTCGTGGTAGCCCAGCGGTTCTGCGTAGATTCCCAGTAATTCACTGAGGTGGTTGAGAAGAAGAAGCCCTTGTCGTAGGTGGAGAGGTTGAAGGCGAACGATGACGTTGAATGGAAATTCGACTGCGTCTTCCAGTAATCAGCCGATGACGTTGAGAAAGAAGACGCCTGATTCTGGCTCAGGAAATACTGTGCAGACGAAGTCGAGAAGGAATTCGCGAGGTAATACGCACCCTCACGGCCATCAAAGGTACCCGTCCAGTCACCACTTCGATCAAGCGTAAGAACACCCGAGCTATTGAGCAGCCCTGATCCCGTAAGCGAGGTGAAGTAGTTAAGTCCCCCTAGACCGAGAACATTGGTATTGAGCGCTGTGGAAGTCGCATTCCCGAGGACCACTCCTCCATTAAAGGTATTCAAACCGGTCCAGGTGTTTGCGGCGCCAAGAAGCGATGAGCCCGACTGGATGCAGGTTCCGTTCACCGCGAAGCATCCTGCCGTGATATTGAATCCGTTCGATCCTGTTGTGGTCGCAATCGTCGTAAGCGTGTTGACGGTTGCTGTCGCTACAGAAAGCGCGTACGTGCTCGACGCCAATGAAACAAACCCTGTTGAGGTCGAAAGATCCCAGTATCCTGATACACCCTGCGCGCCACCGCCGTAGCTCTCAAGCGCAACGGACGCGTCAACATATTTTGGGAACACGAGCACCGAGATCTCGCCGTTTCCTCCACTGAAACTCTGCAAGGCCTGGCCGAGCGCAAAACCCGATTCGTTGAGCTTCACACCAACGCCCGGAACATTACTTGCCGCAATGAGATCGCCGGCATTGATGGCACCGTTTGCATCGGATACTTTTGTGCGAATAACGCCGGCAAATCCGACAATATGCGCATTGGTAATCCCTTCAATATTTGCATTACCGACAAATGCCGCGTTATCGGAAACAACACCGATCAATGATTCACCCGCGACCGCCTTACGATATTCTCCGCTCGCGTTCAACGAAACGATGTCGCCCACCGTTGCCGATTCGCTCAGCTGCATAAATTCAGCGAAGTCCGCGGCACCCGAGGTTTGTGTAATACCGGTACCTGCGGTTGAGAGACGGAGGCTTCCCACGCCGCGTCCGCCGGTATCGGATCCGGCACCAACGCCTGCAAAATATTCTTCGAAGCGTGGGCATGTTGTGGCGCTCGTACATGCCGTTGCGTACGGCGTTCGGATGTTCAAACGCAATACATTGTTGCCAGATGAGAGCGTGTTGTCGTTGTTTGAAATTGCCATTACCGCGGTACCGGTTGCACCCGTTGCCGCTGTTGTAGAGCCCAGCACAGACATACGATACGAACCATTGAGGATACCTATGGTAACCGGGCCATTAAATGTTGAGGTGGCGCTTGATGTTGCGACCACATTTCCGGTAATGAAGCGTCCGTACGCGGTGGTGGACGCGAGCGTTGCAGATGACGTTGCAGTGATGTTTCCGAAGGTTGAATTGTAGGCAACCAACACATTTGCGGTGAGCGAGTCAATCACTGACGCAATGAGGCGCGAGAATGTTGCGAACAAACCGTTCGTCGTTGAAGTTGCTGTAATCGTTGAGGATCCGGCCGTAACCGATCCGAGAATAGCAGTGTTTGCGCGCGTCTCGGTCGAAGACGAAAGTGATGCGAAGCTGTTTGTTGTCGTCGCGTTTGTCGCCGTTACGTTACCGAAGGTATTCGTACCGGTGAACGTGTTATTCGTGTACGTTTTCGGGATCGTGCTTGAAGAGCTCACGTAGTAGTCGGCCGATGTCGTTGAGAATGCGTTGCCCGTGTTCTGTCCGAGGAAGTACTGTGCGGAGCTCGTCGAAAATGCAAGACCAAGCGAAGAGAAGTACGACGCGGACGATGTCGAGAAGAAGTTATTTTGAGCCTTCCAGTAGTCGGTCGATGACGTTGAAAACGAAAGACCGGCAGCAGAGAAATACGCAGCGGACGAGGTGGAGAAGAAGTTGCGCTGTGTTGCCCAATAATCAGCCGATGTTGTCGCCCAGCGGTTCTGTGTTGAATCCCAGAATGCTACAGAGGTTGTTGAGAAGAAGTACCCCTTGTCGTAGGTGGAGAGATTGTACGCAAATGATGACGTTGAGTGGAAATTTGACTGCGTCTTCCAGTAGTCGGCCGATGTCGTTGAGAATGAAAGGCCAGCTGAGGCAAAGAATGTCGCGGAAGATGTCGAGAAGAAATTATTCTGCGTCTTCCAGTAATCAGATGATGAGGTTGAAAAGAAGAACGCCTTGTTTACCCCATCAAGATACGTCTGAACTCGTGCATCCGAGTAGTACTTATTTGTCGCACCCTCAGCGAGCGCATCGGTTGTTGTTGCGGCAAGGGCGGAGGCAAAACGATTGCTCGTGAAGTAGAAATTGGTCACACCTTCATCAAGCGCGTCGGTTGTAGTGGCGTACCAATTCGCGAGTGTGAAATACGAACCGAGCGTTGCAAATGTCGGGAGACCAAGCGAAGACGTAGAAACCTGCGTCCACGTATTGCCCGCCCCACCGATCAGAATGCCGTTTTCTGATACCGAGTTAATACCAGTGCCGCCATTACCCGCCGTGAGCGCATTTCCGAGGGTAAGTGATCCGATATTTGCTGCGCCCGCGCTCACATTGTTTGCGTTTAACGCCGTAGTCGATGCCGTATTCGTAACCAGCGTCGTAGTCGTTGCATTGGTGGCGGTGAGTGTCGTGCCGGAGAAAACGCTTGCAACCAAAGAGCCGATATTTGCAATATTCGAGAAGAGATTCGATGACGACGCTGTTGTCGCAAACGATGCAGTGGACGTTACACCAGTTGCCGTTACGTTCTGGAAATCATTGGAGCCTGTGAACGTGTTGTTGGTGTACGTCTTCGGGATGGTGCTTGAAGCCTGCATGTAGTAATTCGCCGACGAAGTCGAAAACGCAACCGGATTCTGCGATGCGTAATATGCAGCGGATGTTGTTGAGAAGAAGAAACCCTTGTCTACCGTATTGAGATACGTCTGCACGAGTCCGTTCGAGTAGTAGCGGTTTGTGGCTCCCTCAGCGAGCGCATCGGTGGTCGTTCCCGCAATCACACCGGCAACTCGGTTCACCGAGAAGTACAAATTGAGACCTTCCGGGATGTCTGTAGTACTCTTGGTTGCGAGCCACGCATCAGATGATGTGGTTGCCCAGCGGCTCTGTGTTGATTCCCAGAAGTTTACCGATGTGGTTGAGAAGAAGTAGCCCTTGTCGTAGGTTCCAAGATTAAACGCAAATGATGATGTTGAGTGGAAATTTGTCTGTGCCTTCCATGCATCAGCAGAAGACGTTGAAAAGAAGAACCCTTTGTTCACCCCGTCGAGGTACGTCTGCACCAATGTATTTGAGTAGTATCGATTGGTGACGCCTTGCGGCAGCGCATCGGTTGTTGTGCCCGCAAGCACTGATGCAAATCGATTTAGGGTGAAGTATTGATTGCTCACTCCCTCTGCAAGCGCATCGGTGGTCGTTCCTGCAATCACACCCGCGACGCGGTTCGGGGTGTAGTAGAGGTTGGAGCCTTCCGGCAAATCAGTCGTGCTCTTGGTTGCGAGCCATGCGTTTGCGCTCGTGGTAGCCCAGCGGTTCTGCGTAGATTCCCAGTAATTCACTGAGGTGGTTGAGAAGAAGAAGCCCTTGTCGTAGGTGGAGAGGTTGAAGGCGGCTGACGAGGTGGAGAAGAAGTACGGCTTTGCGACAGTATCCAAATACGTCTGCACACGACCATCGGTGTAGTACCTGTTTGACACACCTTCCGAGAGTGCATCGGTGGTCGTTCCTGCAATCACCGCCGCAACACGACCATTGGTGTAGTACAGATTATTCACGCCTTCGGAAAGCGCATCCGTCGTGGTTGCATACCATCCCGAAAGTGAAAGGAACCCGTTGAGGTCATTAAATGTCGGCAATCCGAGCGAGGATGTTCCAACCTGTGTCCACGTATTTCCCGCACCACCGATCAAAAGACCAGACGCTGCAACGCTTGAAATTCCGGTGCCTCCGCGAGGACCCGCAAGCACTCCCTGCCACGTTGGCGTAAAGGTGTGTGTGTCACCGGAAGACGTAATCGTGATGCCGAGATTCGTATCCGAGCTTGTTGCGAATGTTTGTGAGGCACCGGTCTGGAATACCGAGTACTGCGCACCGATTGCCGTAATGCCTCCTCCGGCTCCGGCATCAGCACCGCAGGCAAACTGTCGCGTAGCAGCATTCCACGTCAGCTTGTCCGCGCTTCCCGAGCAGGATGTAAGACCCGCTCCCGAAATCGTATTCAAA
>CAZVMJ010000010.1:0-10662 GCA_964628005.1 uncultured Candidatus Saccharibacteria bacterium
TTGGGTCGAGTCGCGCAAGAATTGATCTCAATCCTTCGGCAACAACGCGCTCCCCAATCGGCATCGCATCACGCACCGAGATGATGTATGACGCATCTACACCAAGGTCAACGGCGAGATAATTCTCGTCCTGCACATACCTGCTGCCAAGAACCATTTGTATGGCTCGTGCATTCGATCGCCACTCAATAGTTGCCACCGGATACGCACGATGAAGCGAAGCCTCAATATTTCTTCTTGCCGCCACATCTAATTCGGTAATAACCGCCGAAGCAGCGACCGCGTGCGCGCTTTTGCCGGCAATATTTGACACAGGATAGCCATTCAGCCACGTACGCACGACGGCAGCTTCCATGATTGCGTCTTTCTGTATACCGACAGCCTCGTCGAGCATCTGCTTGGCGAGATCTGAAATGTGCGAATCTTTTACATGTGTCTCCGTCTGGAAATCCACTCGCTTCCTGGTTGAAATGGATTTGGTCCAGGGAGCGTGAACGATCGCGTACACCGATGTGATCGGGCCACGTACATTTTTTACTTCAGCGGCAGCGGCCACGCGTTTCGTGACATCGTCGATGCGGTCGGCAATTGCCGCAATGGAGTGCTCAGGCGTCTCTATTTCAAGGTTGATCAGTGAATGGGCGTGGGCAACAACATGCACATGTGCGCCACGCACTGAAAGCAATGCGGCGCGCGCGCCACCAGCCTCCACATCAACGAGCGCAACCAATCGCTCGTGCGATGTCAGATGAAAAGCCATAGGTACACACCAGTATACAGCGGCCTGAAAGGCCGAAGCAGACTTATGCGACCAAAATAGCCTTGATGCGACGAATACCCGCCGCTACCGCTTCTTCTTTTTGAATCTTGAAGGTGCCGCCCTCTTCAATTTCCTGCGTGTTGGAAACATGCGGGCCACCGCAGAACTCGATGGAAAATGCCTGATCAAATTGTGGATTATCCACATCGGCACCGGACGGTCCGATAGAGTACACCGAAACAACGTCAGGATACTTAGCGCCGAATTCGTGTTCAGCACCGAGCTTTTCAGCTTCCTCCTTCGGTAGTGTTGATCGTGTCACGGGCAGATGAGACGCGATCTGCGCATTCACAATCGATTCCACTTCTGCAATCTGTTCTTTTGTCATCTTCTCGCCGTGCGAGAAGTCGATTCGCAAACGCTCTGCGGTGATATTCGAACCGCGCTGCTTTACATGCGGACCAAGCACGCGCTGCAACGCCTTAAGGAGCAAGTGATGCGCGGTATGCAAACGAGTGGTCTCAATCGAGGCATCGGCAAGGCCACCCTTAAACTTCTGCTCTGAACCAGCACGAGAAAGATCCTGGTGCTTTTTCATGTGTTCGCGATATGAAGCCTCATCTACCGGAATAGCTCGTTCCGCGGCAAGCTCCTTCGTCATCTCAAACGGAAATCCGTATGTCGTAAAGAGTGTATATGCCTGCTCACCCGAAATTGTGCCTCCCGTCGCGATGCGCTCAAATTCCTTGAGACCCTGCACGAGGGTGTGCCCAAACTGCAGCTCCTCCTTCCAAATCTCATGCTTAACCATCTGATACGCCTCATCGCCGGCGAGTTCCGGATACGCGTCCTTGTACTTTTCAATGATGATGATTGCTGCACGAACGAGCGCGCTATCTTCGGCATTTTCTCCGGTAATACCAAGCTTCTGTGCATGCTGCGATGCCCGGCGAAGCAGGCGGCGCAAAATGTAACCGCGGTCGGTATTCGACGGCCGAACGCCGTCACCGAGCATAAAGGTCGCCGCACGCATGTGGTCTGCAACGATGCGGAATGAGCGCAAATAGGCACTGTCTTCGTAGGATTTGCCCGACATGTGCTCCAAGATCGATACGATCTCAGAAAACACGTCTGTGCGAAAGACGTCAGGATTATTGTTCGACGCAGCCGCAATGCGCTCCAAGCCACCGCCAAAGTCCACATTCTGCTTCGGGAGCAATGCAAACGATCCGTCTTGCTGCTTGATGTACTGCATAAAGACCGAATTGCCGATCTCCATGAACCGGCCACAATCGCAGTTTGGATGACACTCGGCGCCAAATGCAGTGTCGTGAGGAAGTCCAAAATCATAAAACACCTCGCTGTCCGGCCCTCCCGGCTCACCTGCAGGCATGTTTTCCGGCACGCCTGCTCGCGACCACCAATTTTTCTTTGCGTTATAGAAGAAGATACGGCCACCCTGCATACCCTTCACGTAGCCGTCGGCCTCTGAGCCAATTTCTACAACTTCGGCAGCAATGCCCTTCTGTGCAAAGATATCCTTCCACAGCGCCGCCGACTCATCGTCACGCGGAACGTTATTCTTCTCGTCGCCGATAAATGCGGTTACATAGAGCTTCTCCGGATCAAGACCGATTTCAGTGGTGAGAAACTCGAACACCCATGGCAGCTGCTCACGCTTGAAGTAGTCTCCGAGTGACCAGTTGCCGAGCATTTCGAAGAAGGTGGTGTGGCGGTTGTCACCGATCTCTTCAATATCTTCTGCGCGAAAGCTCTTCTGACTGTTCACGAGGCGGTTTCCGGACGGATGCGGCTCGCCAAGGAGATATGGCACGAGCGGCTGCATTCCCGAACCCGTGAAGAGAGTTGTCGGGTCGTTGAGCGGAACAATGGGAGCGGATGCAATAACAGCGTGGCCGCGCGACTTATAGAATTCGAGATACTTTTTTCGTACGTCGTTTACGTTCATGGACGTGAGTGTATCACCGCTTCTTTTTTTGAGGTAGGTGGCCGAGGAGGAAAGCAAAGTCGTATGCGCGATCCTTGATCCATTCGTAGCGGCCTGACTTCCCGAAGTGGCCTGCCACCATCTCTGTTTTTAGAAGCACTGGATTCTCATCGGTCTTCTTTGCGCGTAGTCGTGCCACCCACTTTGCACCCTCCCAGTACGGCGTTCGGATGTCGTTGAGGTTTACACGCACGAGCAGCGGCGGATATGCCTGTTCAGATACAGCTTCGTATGGCGAGTACTTCTTAAAGTATTCATAAAACTCCTTCTTTCGCGGATCTCCTACCTCATCGTAATGCAGGCGCGTGCCGCCCAGCGATTCATCAAACATCGAGGTGATGATGTCCGCTGCAGGAACAAGCGCGATGCCTGCACCAAAGAGGTCCGGGCGCATGTTGAGAACGGCACCAACGAGCATGCCGCCGGCAGACCCGCCCATAATGGCCGTTCGATCCGCGGACGTGTACTTCTGTCGCTGCAGGTACTCCGCAACAGCAATCATATCTTCATAGGTTTTGTGCTTGGTGAGGAGCTTTGCCTGCTTGTGCCAGTGCCAACCCATTTCGCCACCGCCTCGCGGATGTGCGAGCGCAATCACCCATCCGCGCTTCAGCAGTGAGAGCTTTGAAATTGAGAAATACGGATCGGATGAGATACCGTACGATCCATACGCCTCCAAAAGCATTGGTGCTGATCCATCGCGCTTCACTTTCTTGCCGTGCACAAGGATCACCGGCACCTTCACCGATCCGGATTTCACCCACGCACGCGTTGATACGTATCCCTGTTTATTCCACCCCGGCACCTGCTGCTTTTTTCGTACAGTAAATGTCCCCGAATCAACATCGTAGTCAAAAACCGTACGCGGCGTGACAAAAGACTGGTACGAGATGCGAATGAACTTCGAGAAATACTCGAGATCGTCGTTCAAACCAATCGAGTGCTCATCTTCCGGCAGCTGTACCTTGGTGCCCTTCACGACGCCCGGCTCGTGAATATAAATCTCTTCGGATCCCTTTTCGCGTACCGTAATCGCAAAAAAGTTCTCGAAAATGAGGAGTCCTGAAATTGCGCGATCGATGTTGTGCGGCATCCATTCGATCCAGTGTTTGCGCTGCGGCGTCTCGGTGTTGGTGCGCATGATCTTGTAGTTCACGGCGCGCTCGTTGGTCATGATGTAGAAGTATCCGTCGTGATGATCCACGTGGTACTTCACGTCCTTCTTGCGCGGCGCGAGCAGATGCACCGGCGAAAACGGATGATGCGCCGGGAGCACGCGTACTTCCGTAGAATCAAAGTTCGCGGCCACAAAGAAAATGTATTTTCGGCTTCTGCTCTTATCGAGACCGACGTACCACTGCGGATCTGTCTCTTCGTACATCAGCACATCTTCTTTCACATCCTCACCGAGTCGATGCAAGAAAATCTTTCGCGGTGGATGCGGGTGCTCTTCGACCGTGTAGAAAAAGTGCTCGCCATTCTCAGCCCACTCAAAATCAGCAATCGATTCGATTTTTTCGGCAAGCAGTTTGCCTGTACGCAAGTCCTTAATGCGCAGCGTATACTTTTCGTCGCCAGTTGTATTCACCGCATACGCGAGCAGCCGGTGATCCGGTCATGTTTCAAAAAGCCCCAAGATGAAATACTCCTCACCCGCAGCAAGCTTGTTCACGTCCAGCACTACCTGCTCCTTTCCGCCCGTAATGCGCTTACGGCAGTGTATGGCGTACTGTTTCCCTTTCCGGGTACGGGAGTAGTAGACATACGGCCCCTCCTTCACCGGGACGGACATATCGTTCTCCTTCATGCGCTTTCGGATCTCCCCGTAGAGTTCCTTTTGCAGGCCCTTTGTGGGGCTCAAAACAGCGTCCGCATAGGCATTTTCAGCCTTAATATGAGCCATAACGCGGGGATTCTTTTGATCGCGCAGCCATGAGTACTCGTCCACTCGAGAATCGCCATGAAATGGCGTAATTACTGGCTTTTTTGGAGTTTTGGGTGGCTTCGGCCCGTTTTTCATCGCGGTACTCTACCCCGTCCAATAATAAGTTTCAATGAGGCGTCTTTTCCCATTTTTTTGCACCTTAGTGGTGAGGGTCCGGCAATTCGAGGTGAATTTTCTCAATCTCATCGAGCACGTCGTTCGACAACTCAATCGCATCCGTACCTACATCCGTCTTAATTTGCTCCATAGAGCGGGTGCCAATGATATTTGCAGTTACAAAGGGTCGTGAGTTTACCCACGCAAGCGCCAGTTCGGCAGGTTCAAGTCCTATGCGCTTCGCAAGCTCGGCATACTTGCGAATCGGCTCCTGCACGAGCGGCGGATTGTACCGATTGCTGTCGCGCAGCGAGTACGCGAAACGCGATCCTTCAGGAATCACACCGCCAAGGTACTTGCCCGTGAGGACTCCCTTCGAGAGCGGGGAATATGGCAGAAGACCCACACCTTCGCGCATGCATATTTCAGACAAGCCAATCTCAAAGGTGCGATTCAAGAGCGAGTACTGGTTCTGGATAGTCACCACTCGTGGAAGATTCTTCTCTTTTGCGACGCGGAGATATTCCATAAGTCCCCACGGTGTTTCGTTTGAAATACCGATATAGCGAACCTTGCCCTCTCGCACAATTTCGCCCAGAGCCTCCAGCGTCTCTTCTATGGGAGTACCGAGCGCACCCATACGCTGGAATCCACGAATACCAAAGAAGTTCGTCTCTCGTTCCGGCCAGTGAACTTGGTAGATATCAATGTAGTCGGTTTGGAGACGCGTGAGCGTTCCATCAATGGCAGCGCGAATATTCTCGCGGTTGTATATCGTTCGCTCACCCTCGGGGCGTGGACGCGTGGAAATCATATTGGACGCGGCAATTTTGCTCGCTACAACAAGCGAGCTCCGGTTCTGCTTTGAAAGCCACGTCCCCACATAGGTTTCAGTGAGTCCTTGTTTCTCAGGCGACGGCGGTATCGGATACATTTCGGCCGTATCAATAAAATTGCAGCCCTGAGATACGGCGTAATCCAGCTGCTCGTGCGCTTCGGGTTCTGTATTGAATGTTCCCCAGTTCATCGTGCCCACGCAAATGCGCGAGACCTTCACATCAGTACCCGGTATGGTGTTGTAGTGCATATGGTTATGCGGAGATTGCGCTCTCCTTCTTCAGGATTGCTAATTTCTTCTCAATGCCGCCGCGATTGTATCCGCGCATTGCGCCGTCAGAGCCAATCACGCGGTGGCACGGTATGGTGGGATCAAAATTCTTGCGCATGACCGCGCCCACGGCGCGAGCCGCGTTTGGATTTCCCGCCTTCGTCGCCACCTGCTTATACGTCATCGTCTTTCCCTCCGGAATACGCGCCACGATAGCCCGCACTTTGTCTGCAAATGATTTCATATCAGTCTTTGAGATTTTTACCACCCGTCCTTTGCATATGATCCCGCATGGCAATACCTGCCGCCTCGCGATATCGACAGTAATCGCAATTATGGGTAGCCGCCGGTATGTCGTTCGAATCGAGACAGCGCTTAATGTCACCTATCGTTCCCTCGACCCACGAATCGTCACCGCGATACGGGACGAGCGTAAGCTCGAAATCAAGACGCGCATCAAAGGCCTCTCGATCTTTGGTGGCGTTCGCGTAAAACCAGTACCCGGTATCAGATACCGTAAATCCGTTCTTTCTAAGCAGCCACTGATACACCTCGATCTGTCGCTTGTATCCCGCATGCCAATCTTCATCGAGCGATGTGATGCGGCCGTCTTTACTGGTTGCCTTGTAATCGATCACGATCAACTCGCCATATGCATTGACCCAAATATCGTCAACACCGCCGCGAATCGTCATGCCGGTGCCAGGGTGCACATACTTCACACCCTCGCTCAGCGCATTGCGCCAATCATCCATTTTTGCGTGCGCAAACGGCACCGCATCAAGGCCGTATTTTTCCGCGAGAGGATGCTTTGTACCCTTCGCGCGATGCGCATCCAGCTCGCGCTTCAGCAATTCGTCTACCGCAGAGTTGAGATTAAACGGAAAACCCGGTGGACGAGCCGTACCGAGCTTGTTATCAACGTAAAAACAGCGCGGGCAATCGGCGAAGAGATCTATCTTCGATCGCGACAGTGTCCAGTTCGGCCCGCCATAATTCCAGCGCGAATCTCGTTTTGGTTTGTAGAATCCTCCCATCGAGAGGAGTATACCGCATTCCGAACCCCTACTTCGAGCGGTATGAATCGTCCGGATTATGCTCCTCAAACCAGTGCTTAAACGTGGATTCCAGCCAGTACAAACCGGTAAACATAATGAGGACGAGTATCGTCGTAAACAAACCAATTGAATACAGACCGTATCCCGTCGCCATGCCAATGCCGGCCGTAATCCAGAGCCCGGCGGCCGTGGTTATACCGTGCAATGCATTTCCGCGGAAAATGATGAGACCGCCGCCGATGAAACCGATACCGGAGATAATCGCTCCCGCAATAAAGAGCGGCTGAATTTCTGCGACACCCAAGTATGAACTATTGACGAAATTTGAGATAACGATAAACAGACACGCGCCGAGCGAAACGAGCCCAAAGGTACGCGTACCCGCTGATTGCCGCGCAAGAATTGCGCGCTCTGTGCCAACCAGGCCGCCTAAGAGCATGGCAAGGAGCAACTTCAGAAAGATCACATTTGTTGGATCTACAAACAGTGATGGGTTTGGCATGATCGTTTAGTCTGTATTGTATCGCTTCCAGCGTAAGACGGGCGCGCACCTGTGTATTAAATGCCGCACAACTGTTTCGCCTCGTCGATGACATGACGAACCTTACCGGGCGCCACACCGTATTGCTCAAGCAGGTGTGATGTCTGCACAGACTTGCAGAGCACAATCTTATTCTCGAGCAATCGGCGCTTCTCCCCGTCGGAGAGCGTGGTCAGTGCCGTGATTGGGTGCACACCCGCTTCTTCGATCATCGACGAAAGTCCGCGTGTTCGCGGATAATCCCACGAAAGAATATGCAGGTTTGAACAGCGTGCATACCGTATCGCGTTACGCGTAAAAACGGTGTTTGTGACCAGCCATCCTTCGTCCACTCGTGATGACGCACTCGGGGCTTGTTTCAAATCTTCATAGCGCGCATGCACATAGAGCGCATCTTTGATGTCCGTTTTTCCGCCCTGCTCATTATGAAACTTCACCTCGATCCCAATACGCTTACCGTCCTTCTCCGCCAATACATCCACCTCATGCGGGGCGCAGCGCCCGACGAGCATCAAGTCGGTCTGCGTCTTCCAACCGTGACCACGCAACACTTCCGCAAGAAACTGCTCAAACGGAAAACCAGACGGACCAAGCGCAAAAACGGCTCGTTTCATGGAATATCGCGCGGCTACCGGCAGAAGCTCGCCCTCCTTGAGCAGAGCAAACGCGTGTCGATAAATATCTTCCGTCGACGCCATAGGCTTCAGATCCTGCAATACCTTGCCCAGAACCATCGCGCGCACGGTAGAAGTGGCTCCAGCGCGCTGCAGCGATTGCTCAAGTTTCGTTGGGTCAAACGGCTCAAGTTTCCCGTCAGCCTTTGTGATAAGTGTTTGTGTCATAAAAAATTAGTCAGCAATTTCAGGAGAAACCACAATCGGGAGCGGTCTGCCGTCGAGCGTTGCGATAAATGTCACACCAACCGCGGGCGCGAACACCACCTCATGAAATGCAACCGGCGTTACCCCATCCGCGCATTCAATATACGGATGCTCCCACGTCGTAAAGACGAGCTTAAATGCGTCAGAGCTCAACTTCTCTGTTTTTACACTCAGCTCATGACATGAGCTGGGAAGCATGATCATACCTGCAAGACGATGAATGTTCGGACTGATTTCATCGCGCACCCATACCGTCTTTGAGCGCTGCTCTTCCTGCGCGTAGATCGTGGCGCCCGCCATCAAGAACACCGCATACGCAACGACGACCGCAAAGAGCGTAAAGGTAAACATTCGGCGCACCACGGCCCACATGGCACCAGTGTAACGGATGAATCTAAGAGGATTGGTCGCGGATACGTGGACGTGTGTATACGAATTATGCGAGGACCGCACATCCGACACTCACATCGCCGTCATAAAATACGGCTGTCTGTCCGGGAGAGGCAACATGCGGTTTTTCAAAAGTGACCGTGTTTCCGACGACAACACCAGAAGCGGGCGCCTCCCGATATCGCGTTTGTATGAGTAGCGTCTGCCCCTCCTGTAATTCGTTCCAGCGAACGTCGCAAAGGTTTGCCTTCTGTACAGCCGCCGTATGCGGCTCCTCGGCGACAGAAATAGTATTTCGCTCCACATCCACCTTCGTAACGTACAGCGGCATGCCACCTGAAACACGAAATCCATGCCGCTGACCGATCGTGAACAATGCCGCCCCATCATGCTGGCCAATCACTTCACCTTTTGGATCGAGTACATCTCCTTGCATGAGCGTGATATACCGCCCCAGAAATTCAGGAATGGATACGGCGCCCACAAAACACAAGCCCTGCGAGTCGCTCTTCTGGGCCACAGGCAGCTGAAATTCCCGGGCAAGCGCACGCACTGCAGACTTATCAAATCCACCAACAGGAAACAAAGCGCGAGAAAGTTCGCTCTGCCCCAATCGCGCAAGGAAGTACGACTGATCTTTCTGCGCATCCGCACCTCGTCGTAGCAGATATGCACCACGACGCTCAGTGATCTGCGCATAGTGTCCCGTTGCAACATGATCAGCGCGCTGAGCAAGGGCATATCGAAGAAAATGTCCAAACTTGATGCGCTCATTACAAAGAATGTCAGGATTCGGCGTTACACCGGATTGATAGGCGGCAATCATGTCTGCGACAACCTCATCTTTGTACTGGTCAGACAAGTCGATTTCACGAAACGGAATCTTGAGATGTGCGGCAACACGCATGGCATCAAGGCGATCTTCTCGCCACGTGCACTCCAAAAATTCAGGCTGCCAGATCTTTATGAAAACACCGGTCACCTCATATCCCGCGCGCTGCAAAAGAGCCGCGGATACTGCGGAATCAACACCACCTGAGAGCCCTACAAATACTCGTTTAGATTGCATACAAAGAATGTGAGGCCGGCGCGAGATGCGCCGGCCTCGGTCCCTTCGCCGACTCGCTGAGGGCGCATCGGTCTTCATCAGAAGAGTGGCCCTGGGACAATCCCATTGACGGCGGGGTCTCAGCGGCGATACGGCCGATAGCCGCCAAGATAGATCCGGGGTCGTTTGGGAGTGGATCCGCCGTCCGAAGAACCGTCGTTATCGGATGAGAGCGGAAGTCCATATGCATTATTCGCCTTTTATTGCCCGCTTGTCAAAGCTACGTGCCGAGGTACAAGCGCTTCTTTGCCAGATGCTCTTCGTAGGTGCGGCTGTAGTGTGTAACTCCGGTGTTATCGGCGAGATAAAAAATGTACTTATGCTTTTCAGGATAGAGCGCCGCATGAATAGAATCGAGCGACGGCGAACCGATCGGTCCGGGTGGTAAGCCTTTATGTACGTAGGTGTTATACGGATTATCGCTGCGCAAATCATCAAGCGTGAGCTGGAAGGAGTTCTTCCCCATTGTGTAAAGGAAAGTGACATCCACCTGCAGCGGCATGCCTTTTTCGAGGCGATTATACAGAACACCGGAAATCATATGACGATCATCCGTTTTACTTGCCTCACGCTCAATAATTGATGCGAGCGTGATGATCTCTTTGATCGTGAGTGACGACGATGACACCTGTGATTGGAACGGCTTCATTTGATCGTCGAACGCCTGACGCATGGCATTAATCACCGTCTCTTCCGTGGCGTTGGGAAGAAAGAAGTATGTATCGGGATAGAGAAAACCCTCCTGCGGCTGCGCGAGTTCGAGAAAC
>CAZVMJ010000011.1:0-10397 GCA_964628005.1 uncultured Candidatus Saccharibacteria bacterium
GCGATGCGGCTCGCACCTCGGGCATGTGTTTGATGACGGCCCAACCGACACCGGAAAACGCTACTGCATAAATGGTGTTTGCCTCGATCTGCAAGAGAAGTAGCGCTACTGCGGCCGAGCGACGAGCGAGGAAGAGCCGAAAGCGAGCACGCGTCGGCCATCAATGGTGTGTGTCTCGATCTGCAGGAGAAATAAATACGTACCCATAACAGAGAACGGCGGCCATGGGGCCGCCGTTTCCATACGTGTGTCGTGTGGCTCAGATGCCGCCGACGGTGCCGATGCAATACGTGCTCGGGCATGAGCGCGGGCGTCGGCCGAAATCGGTTTGTCCGGCACATACAACCACGAGCCCTTGTTCGTTGAAGCTCTGCAGCGGGACGATTCGCGTGTCGTCCGTGATGGGACAGGGCAGATCGTCGATGATTACCATGCGATTGCCGGCGCCTTCAGCGTAGCGTGTGATGCGGCATTCGCCGGAATCCACGCCGTTGCAGCAACTCTTGCCCTTTGTCTTCTCGAGTAGTTCGTCGATGATGCCGCGTTCGTGCAGCTCTCTGTGACGATAGCCCCACCAGCTGAAACGCCTCTCGTCGCGTGCCTGAATGGGCTTGCTCTGAAAGCGACGCGTGAAGAATTCCGGCAGGAAGCGCGGGCTGCGTGCTGCGCCTTCGTTCGGCACGAACGGCGACGCGTGATCCGGCATCTTGTGATGATCATGTGCCTGCTGCGCACAAACATCGTGCGCGGCAATCGAAACTGCGATCGTCAGTATGCATGCAATCATTCGCATCTGTTCTCTCCATCCGTTGAGTGAGCAGGCTGCGTGTACGGTACGCCTCGCATGTGCTGGCGTCAATTGGGGTATGCATGTTTCTTGACCGATTAAGAATAATATCGTTCTATACTCGACGGTACCCACAGCAGAAGGAGGATGTACCGATGAACCGATTGGTTACCAAAACGGTTGGACGCGGCGAGCAGACGCCCGGGCAGGCACACGCGAGTGCGCGCAAGAAGAAGCGTCGCGCCGAGCGCCTGGCGGCTGATACACAGGAAGCCACGCGGCTCGGCATTACCGTGCCCGAGCTGCATCGTCGCCGTCATCAGGAATCGGAGCGGTTTCGTCGCGGTAAGCCGATCGTGTATTACGGCTCGGCGCCGACGACGGACGATCCCGGCCGTGTGCGTCGCGCTCGCTAGGGCGCCATAGCCGCAAGTAATCTGCCTCGTTCCTTCAATTCGGGCCCCGCAGCAATGCGGGGCCCATGTTGTTCATGTGGCGCTGCTGTACGTTGCGCCTCGTTGGTTTCTCGATGCGCTCCCAGGGGCGCATTTGCTACTATGGGTATCTATCGGTTAGGGACACTCATATGGATTTCAATAAAATTCCAAAACAGTTCTGCGAAAATATCATGGTGGCATTTTCTCAGGAATTCTTTGTAATGGGCATGCTCACGGGTGAGACTGGCGTTACGTACGCACTCACGCCGCAACACATGAAGCGCCTTGCACAGAATCTTGCACATAATGTGGCCGACTACGAAAAGCAGTTTGGCGCGATTGAAGCCGAATGGCAGCCGGGAATTCAGAGTCCGATCCAAACGAAAGACATCATGCCGGATGGCGACGCGCAGTAACCATGGGTCAAGGCGGCACAATCCTGGTTCTCGCATGCATTGCTCTGGTGGTGGGGTGGTGGTATTTCTCACCGGCAAAACCGGTGCACAACTATCCCTCATCGGGCACGGATATCATCGCGTTTGGTGACAGTCTCGTGGTGGGTTACGGAGCGACGGACGGGAATGATTTTGTATCGTTGCTCTCGAAGAAAATAGGGAAGCCAATCGTAAATTTGGGTGTGAGCGGCAACACCACAAAAGACGGCGTGGAGCGCCTCTCTCAATTGCATGCATACAAGCCAAAAGTGGTGCTTGTACTTTTGGGGGGTAATGACGCACTGAAGAAAATGGACCCGGGCGCAACCTTCGCAAACCTCCGCACGATCGTGAACGAGCTGCACAGCCAGGGCGCAATTGTGGTGCTCTTGGGAGTGCGCGGCGGGCTTCTGAGCGATGAATATCCGGGCGCCTTTGAATCCCTCGCGGAGGAGCTCAATACGGCGTACGTGCCGGACGTTCTCGACGGCCTCTTTGGCGACACTCGCTACATGAGTGATGCTATTCACCCGAACGATGCGGGCTACGCGGTGATCGCAAACAAGGTGTATCCGGTGCTTGAGCCGCTGCTCAAATAAAGCGATACACAGGGGGCCGGCCGTCAATCTTTCCCAGGGGCGTACGTTCATGCGACTATGCTGGGTATGGCTAAATACGTTATCGCGATAATTTTTATCGTTCTCCTTACAGGCGCCGGTTATTACGCGTTCGACATGTACGCAAACGGCAAGGGCGAGCCCCTCAACACGATCCAGTATGTCTGCAACGACATGAAGACGATCGAGGCGAAGTACTACGCAGATTCCGTCGATCTCGTGCTTTCAGACGGCCGCGCTATGTCGCTCCCGCAGGCAATCTCGGGCTCGGGCGCACGCTACGCAACCGCAGACGAAGCGCTCGTATTTTGGAATAAGGGCAACACCGCCTTCATTACCGAAGGTAATCCGGACAACCAGACATTCGCCAACTGCGGCGAAGGTGCACCGGCTGCTCCACAGCTCAATTCATTCACGAACGCGAGCTCAACCTTCACTGTTCAGTACGCACCGGGATGGCAGGCAGACGATACGTACCAGTACACCGGCGTTTCTGCTGATAAGCCGATCGCGGGTGTGAAGTTCACCATCCCGATGGAAATGGCAACGGGCACCAATCTTTCGGCAGACAGCTATGTGTCCGTAGAAATGCTGCCGCGCGCCACTTCGTGCAGCGCCGACATCTACGTGCTTGAAAACGTAAAAGCATCCACGGTAACCGCAGGCGGCAAGGAGTGGTCTTCTGTCACCACCACCGGCGCAGCTGCAGGTAACCGCTACGAAGAAATGGTGTTTGCGGTTCCTGGCTCAAACCCATGCACCGCAGTGCGCTACTTCATTCACTCCACCGAGATCGGCAACTATCCGGAAGGCTCTGTACGTGAATTCGACAAGGCAGCACTCGTGAGCGAGATGGACAAGATTCGTGATACGCTCCAGCTTCTCACAGCAACTCCGGCTTCGACATCATCCACAACGCCGCAGACGGCAACAACAACTACCAGTCAGTAATTACTCAAGCCGCCCGAAAGGGCGGCTTTTGATATCCATCACATGAAGGATCTACAAAAAAAGATTGTCGCATTTAGAAATGCGCGCGATTGGGAGCAGTTTCACAATCCAAAAGATTTGAGCCTTTCGCTCGTGCTTGAAGCGGGTGAAGTTATGGAGCATTTTCAGTGGAAGTCCGCGGAAGAAGTGGCGGCACACATTAAGTCGCATAAATCGGATATTGCCGATGAGCTCGCGGACGTGCTCTCGTACCTGCTCCTGCTCGCGCATGGTATGGATATTGATTTGGAGAAGGCGTTTGAAGCAAAGCTGAAAAAGAACGCTGTAAAATATCCGGTGAAGAAAGCGAGGGGGAATCACACGAAATACAATGCACTCTGATCTACGCGCTAACTTGGAGCGGAATCTACAGACAGTAATCGTCGCTGCAATGTTCTTACCCGTTGCAATCGAAGCTTTTTATACTCGGGCACTAGCGGATAATGTGGTCGCTGCCGAGAATACTGCAACCTTCGTTCTTGCATGGTGCACTGTCATAGCTGCATTTATTTTTTCCTACATATTTATCGAAATTTTTCCAGAAAGGATCTCTGCGAAACATCTAAGGTGGTCGATTAATACTCTGCGTGCTGAGCTCGTATGCATTGCTGTACTTTTGCTAAGTTTCGTCACTGACGCTGAAAGGGTGCTCGGTTGGACTGAGATGTTTTCTTTGGCATCATTGATTTTTCTCTTGTTCTGCATGCCGGTGGTCGTTTTGTTATTGTGCTCAATTCCTGGCGCATGGACGAGTGTTCGGGACATGTGGCCGATATCCAGGCATCAGTGAATGCTGGACATAGGGGGGTGCTACACTGCCGGCATGAACGATGAGAAATGGAAGGCGCCTGAGGGTACGCGGATCGGACACACGCACCTTACGGTGGCGAGTCTTGAGCGATCAATCGAATTTTATTGCGACTTACTGGGCTTTGAGGTAACTGCGCGCTACGGCAATTCTGCCGCATTTATTTCCGCGGGCGGATACCATCATCACATTGGATTGAACACCTGGGCGGGCGAGGGCGTGCCGCCGCAGCCGAAAGGATACGCAGGGCTTTACCATCACGCCATTTTGTATCCGACACGAAAATCGCTCGCGACGGTTTTGAAGCGATTGATCGTTGCTGAGTACCCGTTCACCGGATTCTCAGATCACGGCGTATCTGAAGCGATCTATCTTGATGACCCGGACGGCATTGGCGTGGAGCTCTATTACGATCGGCCGATGGAGCTGTGGAAATACAATGCCGACGGCACGATTGCGATGGTGACCGAACCGCTCGACGTGGATTCGCTCCTCGACGAGCTCGAGAAATAGCCGTTCTGCTATACTCGACAGATGAAAGGCAAAAACATCCTCACCATCATCGCGGCACTCGCGATACCGCAGATAGCGGGCGCCATCGGTTCGCTCTTTACGTTTCAGGCGATTCCGACGTGGTACGCCACGATTATCAAGCCCGAGCTCGCGCCGCCAAACTGGGTGTTTGGCCCAGTGTGGACGACACTTTTTCTCCTCATGGGGCTTGCGTCGTATCTCGTGTGGAAGCGCGGCTGGGAACGGCGCGATGTGAAGATTGCGCTCAGTGTGTATGTGGTACAGCTCGCGCTCAATACGATCTGGTCCATTCTCTTTTTTGGCATTCCGTCGCCGCAGCTCGCGTTTTATGAGATTGTGCTGCTGTGGCTCTCGATTGCAACGAATATTGTGCTGTTCTATCGCATTTCAAAAGCGGCTGGTCTCATGCTGGTGCCGTACATTGCCTGGGTATCGTTTGCGGGGTATTTGAACTACTCGATCTGGATGCTCAACGGGTAGCCATTTCCACCCGAAAGGGCGCATTTGGTATAGTGCCGCTGTATGGAAACATTCATCACGGCAACGGAAATTTCTTTCATCGCAAAGCTGGCGCTTGCGGTGGTACTGGGCTTTATCATCGGTGCGGAACGCGAATCACGTGGTAAAGATGCGGGCATCAGCACGCATGTGTTTGTGATTGCGGGTGCGATGCTCTACACGTTTATGTCGATGCTGGTGGACCCGGCATCAGAATCACGCATCGCTGCGCAGATTGTTTCGGGTATCGGCTTTCTCGGTGCCGGTCTTATCCTGAAGGAGGGGACGAGCGTGAAAAATCTCACGACGGCTGCAAGTATTTGGTATGCGGGTGCTATCGGTATGACCATCGGCTTCGGATACTTCGTGGTAGCAATTATTGCGGCTGCCGCATCGCTCGTGGCTCCGCGCATTCCGCATTTGAGCAAGCGTGATGTGCCTGAGCGGTTTGAATCCTAGCCAGACTCCTCGTTAAGGCAGGATGTCTGATGAAACGGTAGTATATGGCTATACACAGCCATTTTCCGGATACCCCTTGAACCCGGATCAACGCCGCTGTAGGGTAGTCCGATATGAAAGGACAGGCACCCGCAAATTTACCGGTGGCAGACCACCTACACGAGGACGATTCACATGCCCACGATGCGCACGGACACGCGATAACGCGCGAGGATCATCATGCTCCGCACGCCGCAGTGAATGATACTCATGCACATGCTTCACATGACTCGCATGGGCACCACGATGCACATCACGGCCATGATCACGGGCATCACGATGCACACGGGCATGGAGTGAAAGTGCAGCGCCCCTACATGGAGCGATTGTTTGAAATTCTTGCAGAACCTATTTGGAAATTCTCGGGAGATTTCGACCGAAGGAATAGTCACGATCATCACGCGCATCACTAATATTGGTGACACGCACAAATTCGCCGCGACCATGGGTCGCGGCGGATTGTTTTGTGCGCTCGCGCTCAGGCGAGAACGGGTGCCGCATCAGCGGCGGGTTCGTATCGGTACTTGAGCCGGCAGGTGCGAATGAGTGCTGCGCGTTCGGCTTCGACTTGTGTTGCGCGGAATGTTTCCATTCGGTGCAGTGCATCTTCGTATGCGCGCGGGTACCGCTCATGAGCATCGAGCAGTTCTCGTATTCGTGCAGCCACGTGTTCGGGTGTGATATTCACGTTGATCGGCACGATCGGAATGGTGATTCCGAAGTGTGTCGGTTGATCGTGCCCATCGCGACCGTCGTAGCCCGTCTTCAGTTGAATCGGAATGCGTTGCTGGCATCGCTGCGCACCGCGATGGTGATGAACGAATCCATCGACACCGCGCGCATCGAGCAGTTCTGAAGCGCGCTCGATGCCGTCGTATCCACGTACGTGGAACTTGGCGATGCACTGCTTTGCGAAAAAGAAGAAGCGTGCTTCTGCAAGAAAGCCGCGACTTTCACGGGTTGGGTCGATGCGAGTGCTGCGCACGGGCATAACAAGGCTCCTTTCCCTGGTTTGATCTGCACTCTGTGTACGCCTGGCTCGGCTGTGCGTCAAGATGATAGGGTGTGGGTATGGCAGCAAAGCGCATATATAACCTCTCCTCGCGGGTGATTGTATATCCCGGATTTGCTGCATGGCGCTTCATTCATCTCAATAAGCAGACCTCGGCTGAAATTAAAAAGAATTTTGGTGCCCACGCAGCAGGTTTTGGCTCAATCCGCGTTACCGTACGTATCGGAAAAACGTCGTGGGACACCTCCATCTTTCCTGATAAGAAATCGGGCACGTATCTGCTGCCGCTCAAAGCGAAGGTGCGTCGCGCGGAGGGAATAGACGACGAAGATACGGTGCCGTTTTCGATTCGCATCCGCTAGGGTGATACACTCTCGTGCATGTCGAATTTTCTGGGAGATCCGGGCGGTGCGCGCGAAGCACCAAGCGCTATTATTTATACGAACGAACTAGTGGCACGCGAGGGTGAATTGCTCACGAAGGGCATGAACTTCCGCGGCGAAGGCGAACGACTCTCGGTGTTTCTCGTGCTTGAACGCGAGGGAAAAGAATATAAAGATGCGTGGAATCAGAAGTTACAGCGCTACACTTTTGAGGGGCATGATTCCACAACGACCGAGGGCGGGAAGGAGAAAGACCAGCTGCTGATGTATCCGAGTGGAAAGCCTACGGAGAACGGATTGTTCTATCGCGCGGCGCACGCCTTTAAAGACGGTGTGCGACGCGATCCGCTCCAGGTGCAGATCTATGAAAAACTTGAAACCGGCGCCTGGTTTGATAAAGGCATTTTTAATTTGGTTGATGCTGCAGGAGAAAAAGAAGGCGGGCGCACCGTGTACAAGTTTTATCTCACACCGGCCGACGCGGAGATTGATCCTGATGAATGGGATGAGGGCCGCAGTGAGCGTTTGATACCGGCAAAGAAAAAAGCGGATCTCTGGAAGAAGTGCGTCGGTCGCTGCATGAGCTGCGGCTCGGAGCGTAGTCTTCACTTTCTCGTCTTGGATGGGAAGGCCGTGGGGCTCGTGTGTGCTTTGCACATGGCCTGAGGACGGCTATCATATGCCAAATATGGCCGAAAATAAGGACGAGGTAACATTTGTGCCCGAAGAAGTAGCTCAAAAGCAGGAAACCCCCGCCGGATTGGTGGAGGAGGTGGGACAGCTTCAAGAGGATATCAAAACAGACCTCGAAGAAATTAAGGCGATAACGGGCGACAGCGGCACGTGGTTTTGGCGGGGCATCATGCAAGGTGCAGGTGCCATCGTCGGCTCGATACTGATGCTCATTTTCCTCGGCTGGTTCCTGGGTCTGCTCGGTGTCATTCCGGGCTTCGGTGAGATCGCCGACTTTATTCGCAGTTATCTTGATCGTGTTTCCCGATATTAAAAATCGGGTACACTACGCACACTATGCTTCGCGCAACAGCACTTCCGGCTTTGGTTATTGTATTCGTGATCATCCTTTGGATGTTCTTTGGTGATTGGCAGAGTGAAAATCCGGCGCAGCAGGCTGCGGATCAGGCGGCCTCGGCAGTCGCCGCGCTCTACAGTACGAGCACGCTTTCTTCAGACAACTTCGCACTCGACGGTGCTCCTGGCGAAGCTGTGCCCGTAGCGGGAACGCTCGTGCAGGATGGGGCACCGAATTTAGTTAACGATAATGGAAAACGATATATGAATGCCACGTTCAAGACGAACAAGGGTGAGATCACGATTGAGTTTGATCAGGCAGCGCCAAACACAGTGGCGAATTTTATTAAGCTTGCACAGAGTGGCTTCTACGACGGCACCAAGTTCCACCGCGTGATTGACGGATTCATGATCCAGGGCGGCGATCCGCTTACGAAGGACGATTCTAAGGCGGCAATGTGGGGTACCGGCGGCCCGGGCTACACCTTCAACGACGAAATTCACGCGAATAACAGCAACAATATCGGTACGATCTCCATGGCGAACGCCGGTCCGAACACAAACGGCAGCCAGTTCTTCATCAATGTGGCAAACAACAATTTCCTCGATACCAAGCACACTGTTTTTGGTCGCGTGACCGCAGGCATGGATGTGGTGAAGGTAATTGTTTCCGCACCGACGAATGCGCAAGACCGACCGCTTGATGCGATTGTGATCAACTCTGTCACGGTGCAATAATTTTTTCGCCATTGTGAACAAAAAAGACGCGCGCGAGCGCGTCTTTTTTGTTGCTGATGAAAATGCGTTGTTGAATTCATGCATTGCGCCCACAAATTGATGATAGAGTGCCCGCATGGCAGCAGTGCCCGATAAAAAAGAAGAAATACACGGCATTGGGTACACACTCAAACGCAGTACGCGCGCACGTACGATGCGTCTTGCGATTTATCCAGATGGCAATGTTGTGGTAACGGCGCCATCGTTCTTTGGATTGCGCACAATACAGGATTTTATTTCCAAGCACTCCTCATGGGTGCGTGCGCGAGTGCAAGAGACGCGCGGACGCACGATTTTGCGCATCAAGCGATCCGATATTCCGCAGCTCAAAAAACAGGCGTTGTTGCTTGCTGCGGAGCGCACAGCGGAGTATGCCGCGTACTATGGCGTGCGCTATAACCGTATTTCGGTTCGGGCGCAGAAAAGTCGCTGGGGTAGTTGCTCGGAGCGCGGCAATCTTTCGTTTAACTACAAAATTGCACTCCTGGAGCCGCGATTAGCCGATTACATCGTGGCGCATGAGGTGTGTCACATTCGACAGTTTGATCACTCAAAAGCGTTTTGGAATCTCGTGGCAGAGAAATTCCCGGATCATCGCGAGCTTCGCGAGCGTCTCAGAAATACCGCGACCATCTTTTCGTAACCTGCAGGGCACTGTGTACTGATACACTGTATGCATGTTTCGAAGTGTTCGGATACACCTTTCTACGGCAGCGCTTGTTGCGCTGGCACTGCTGGCGTCGCAGGCAGTTGTACTCTTTTTGTTCGGTCAGCCGGCAATCTGTGAGTGCGGCTCCGTAAAGCTGTGGGAAGGGGTGGTCAAAGGCCCTGGAAATTCGCAGCACATCAGCGACTGGTACACCTTTTCGCACATTCTGCATGGCTTCATTTTTTACGCATTGCTCGCGTGGCTGCTTCCGGGATCGTCGCTACGCCTCAGATTCCTGCTGGCGCTCGGCGTAGAAATCGGATGGGAGCTTTTGGAGAATACGCCGATGGTAATTCAACACTACCGCGAACAGGCGCTCGCGCAGGGATATACGGGTGACAGTATCTTGAATTCGCTCAGCGACTCAGTTGCCATGGTGGCCGGATTCCTCTTTGCTTCGCGTGCGTCCTGGTGGATCGTTGTGCTCATTGGTCTTTCCTTTGAGGTCTTCACGATATACATGATTCGTGATGGCCTCGCGCTCAATATTGTAAATTTGATTCACCCCTTTGCGTCTATCGGAGCATGGCAGGCCGCAGCCTTCCAATAATTGTTCATCTCATTTTATGCCCACCGCACGACATCTTACGAAGAGGCAGAAAAGCCTGATGGTATTAGGCTCCGCACTCCTCCTTATCGGCGGCGTGTTTGTTTCGATTGATTTTGCGGCGCAAAACAACCGCCGCGGCGTTTCGGTGCCGCCGCCAGGTACTGCGCTCCTTGAGCCGAAACCAACCGACACGGTGCTGACCGGCGCGATTGATGCCGTGAATACCGGACAGGGGCAGGATGAACTCACGCTCATACAAAAAGATGGCGACAATGTAACGGGTACCACGCTCATTATTGATGAACAGAGCTACTGCAACATGGGCTCGGGCGGC